>CAZPJO010000191.1:0-5381 GCA_964586895.1 uncultured Roseicyclus sp. | reverse complement strand
GGGGTGACGTGTCCTTTGTGGTGGAAGAACTCAAAGCCGTCTTTGACCCCCGCGGTGGGGCCTGGATGCAGGGTAAATACGTCCCCTCCATCCTTGCGGCGATCGGCGGCGTGATCGAACAACACATGATCGCCACGGGGTTCCTGGCCGGTGAAGGGATGGGCCTCAAATCCGATCCACAGGCGCAGGTGGTCAACATCGGCAACCGCCCCGGTCCGGCCTGCCCGTCGTGCGGGCAATATGATCTGCGGATGGTCGAAGGCTGCCTGACCTGCGGCTCGTGTGGCCATTCCAAATGCGGCTGAGGTCTTTGGCGTTTGGCAACGGACCCGCGTAATTGCGATTGCCATAACGCAAAAAGGGCAGGCCGAAGCCTGCCCCTTGCAATCTGTCTTGATGATTAGCCTCTGCAGTTAGCCTCTGGCCAATTCCTGTGCCTGGCTCACCCAATTGTCGCGCGAGACGCGGCCTTTGAAGCCTTCAAGGTTCTCGTCGACCCAGGCGACATCAGACGCCCCCCAAGCCGCGATCTGGTCAAAGTGGAAATAGCCCAGACCATGGAGCATCTTCTCGAGCGTCGGCCCGACGCCCGAGATCCGCTTGAGGTCATCGGCCATGCCACCGCGCGGGGCCGAGATGCCCTCGGGCTTGGTCCCCTGAACCGGGGCGGCGGGCGCGCTGACGGCGGCGACGGGCGCGGGGGCCGCGCGGTTGCCCATGGCAGTCAGCTGCGTTTCAAGGTCGATCTTTTCGGTGCGCATGCCGTCAAGCGCGTCGCGGTCGCGCTCAGATTGCGCCCGGCAAGACGCGAGATCGGTCTTCAAGCCGTCGCGTTCTTTGGCAAGTTTGTCCCGTTCGGCGCGCATCGCATCCAGATCGGCGCCCGACGCCTTGCCGTAACGCCAGATCAGCCATCCGAGCAAAAGACCCAGCAGGAAGGCGACAAGCAGATAGAGGAACATTTGTGTAAGAAGATAGGACATTGGTTTTCCTGACGTCTGAATTTTGTGGTGAGGGACAGGCGCGATCAGCGCGCCTGCCAGTCAAATGAGATGCGGCGATTCTGCGCCCGACCCTCGGGGGTGTCGTTGCTGGCGATGGGTTGGCTTTCGCCAAAGCCCGTCGCCTGCAAGCCGTCGGCGGGAACGCCACGCTCGGTCATGAACGCCAGCACAGCCTGCGCCCGCGCTTCGCTGAGGGTCTGGTTGGCGTCGGTCGCGCCCCGCGCATCGGTATGGCCACCGATTTCCACCGACAGATCATCACTGACGCAGGCCAGCGCGATCCCCGTCAGACGTTCCAGAAGTTCGACGGAGTCCCCCGAGATCTGGGCAGAGCCGGTCTCGAAGTTGATCCGCGATCCCGCCAGTACGTTGGTCGCCTGAGCCGCACATTGCTCGGCGGAATTGCCAGAGGCGGCGGGGCGGTTTTGCAAGGCCGCGATGGTTTCGTCCCGCGCCGCAACACGCGCGGTCAGATCCGTCACCTCCCCTTCGAGCGCCAGGACTCTGCCGTCGCGCGCCTCCACCGCAGTGCTCAGCTCCGCAATCCGCGCCGCCGTGCCCGCAACCGATCCATCCAGATCAGCAACCGTGCCCGTTAGCTCTGCTATCCGCTGATCCCGGTCCGAGACGGCCGCCGTCAGCTCCGCGATCGTGCCATCGCGCGCCGCCAGCTCTCCGGTCAGATCGGCAACCGATTGATCGGCGTTCGATGAAAGACCGGCCACCTGATTGTTCAGGACTTCGATCGTTGCCTCCCGATCCGCCACATCCGCCGTCAGATTGCCGACCGTTTCGCTCAGGTCGCCAGCATCGCGCGTCAATGCCTCGATGGTTGCGTCACGCTCCGCCACTTGACCGGTCAATGCGTCAACCGATCCGTTGGCGTCGCCGAGATCCGCTTCGAGCGTCGCAATCGTCTGATCCCGCTCGCCAATGGTCGCGCCCGCCGCATCAAGCTGCGCGCGCAGGTCGGCGGAATTGGCCTCCCCTTCGGTCAAACCGGCGCGCAGATCGGCCAGTTCCGTCGCGATCATGTCGCGCTCGCCGGTCAGGGTGACAATTTCGCCCCGAAGGTCCGTGACATTCGTCTCAAGCTCGCCAATTTGCGCGCTCTGGTCCGCAATCTCGCCATCCAATTCGCCGTTCAATCGCGCGAGTTCTGCCAATTGGCTTTCCTCTTCGGCGGTGGACGAAAGCAACGTCGTCCAACCCGCACGATCACCCACCGCAGCCGCGGCCACCTCTGGATCAACGTCGGTGTTGCCCGACAGAACATAGGCCCCGGACGCCGCCGTCAGCGTACCCGTGGTCAGGCCCGCAAGCTGGCCAATGCCAAAGGTGGCTTCGCTTTGCCAGTCCGCTTCGGGCCCGGAAACGATCAACTGATCATCTACCGCGCCGTCCGTGGCGGCCTCCGCCTCTGCCAGCAGGGTCGCGCGCACATCCTCGTTCGGAACCGTACCGCGCAACGTAATGCCGTCCATTGTCTTGATCGCGGTCAGGTATCCGCCGTCGGCCTGCATGGTGAGGCCATCAATCGGGCCAAGCGCACCATAGGTGTCATCGGCCGTCGCAAGATATGCCTCTTCCGTCGCTTCATCAAACACGACACCGCTCAGCGTCACGTGCCGACCATCCACGTCTATACCGATGTTCTCGGCGCCCGAGGCCGCCAAATCTTCCGTGACGCGTTGCGTGATGTCGTCTTCGATGCTCTCGGATTTGAACCACAGTGCCGAATAAGCCGTCAGCGCCGCCAGGCCCAGAACCAGAGCGATAAGTAATGATCTCATGTTGTTACCCCTATGCCATCGACGGACATAGCTGCACGCAACATGTTGCGGCCGACAGGGGAAAAACTGGCCGTCTTCACCACAAGTTCTGTTTCTACACGGCGCGCCGCGATGATCGGCCCCGTGCTGCGCCTTGCGGCGCAAGATCAACACGGCCCTTCGACTTGGGTGTCGCAAACAAGCCGCAGGTGCGCGGCGGTTGTCCGCGATCCGTTAACTTTTCCCGTCACTTGCCTGCTTTGGTGCTAATTTCGCCACAAATCACCGGCATCCAGACCGGAAAACAAAAGACCACAGGCAGAGCATATGAAATCTACGTTCCTTCGCACGATTGCGATTTGCGCCGCGTGTTTCGCGCCAGCAGTTCCCGCCGTTCACGCGCAGGATAGCGCCTACACCTATCAAGGCGTGTCGCAGATCTTTTCCAACGATTGGTATGGCATGCCCGTGGGTGACCGGTTCGACCGCTGGCGCACCGGTTCATTTCAGGTCAGCGCCTTCTGGGGCGAGGATTGGAACGGCACCTTGCCCGCCCGCCCGTTCGAGCTTGTGGAGCTGCGTGCCCGGGCCGAGATCATTGCGCCCGACAACCTCGCCGTGCCCGCCGCCGATGACCGGCTCTACGCGCCCGCGCTCTATTTCGGGGCGTCCACCCATTTCAGCCAGCGCAATTTCGATTTCACCCTTGGTGCTGACATCGCCGTGCTGGGGGATCAGACCGGCCTGATGGGGGTGCACGACAGCATCCATCGCGCCTTTGGCGGCACGCGCGTCGATTTCAGCGATTTCATCATCGAAGACGGCATCTACCTGACCGGCACCGCCGAAGCCGCCCGCCGTGTTGACCTCGGCACCGCCGAGTTGCGCCCCTTTGTCGAAGCGCAGGCCGGCGTTGAAACCCTGGTCCGCGCGGGCGCTGATCTCCGCTTTGGCCGCTATGATCCCGAGGCGATGATGATCCGCGATGTCGTCACCGGCCAGCGGGTCGTGGGCTTGCCCGGCGGCACCATCGCGGGGTGGAGCTTTGCCGCTGGCGCCGACGTGGCCTATGTCCACGACAGCGTCCTTCTGCCCGCCGAGGGCCCCGATGCCGAAGATGTCCGTCTGCGCCTGCGCGGAGCCGCGCATTATGGCTTTGGCCCGGCGGATTTGTCTTATGGCGTGACCTATCTGTCGGAAGAATTCGTCACCCAATTCGAAGGTCAGCTTGTGGGGACCATCTCGCTCATGCTGCGCTTCTGACACAGGGCCGTTAACCTTTTAACGATTTCGCGAATCGCAAGCTTGCCCCGAACGAATCACCTCTGCTACCTTCGCGTTCAAGGCCGGGGATCAACCACCGGCCAGACACGTATAACTCCGAGGCGGGGCACACAAACATGGCTACGGGCTTTCAGGGCGCGTTCGTGATCGCATGGGCGCAGACCTGCATCGAAGGGTTTCCGGCAGAACCACAACAAGAATTGGCCGAAGGAATGAACTGGAGCTGGCACGGGCCGCTCCAACCGCTGGATGGAGATCCCGCGGCGCTTCTTCTGACCGCCAGCCGGGATCAGGATGAGCTGCGTCGCCGTGCGGCGCGTGTCGTGCGCAAATTGTTGCAGCACCCCGCGCCGAGCCCCGCCGAATTTGCCGCCTCCGACGCCGACCCGCTTTACCGTGGGGCCTTCATCGTCTCCGACGGCGCGCGCTTTTTCACCATTGTTCCGATCCTGCTCGAAGACGGCACGCCGCCGCTTTTGCTTTTTGCGGGCGATCCGCCGCCCTCGGGCCGGGCGCTGACCATCGTTCATCGCAACGAGGAAACGCTCAAACCGACGCCGTCGGATGACCCCACCGTGATCTGTTTCACCCCCGGGACCCGCATCCGCACCGAAACCGGCGATGTCGCGATCGAGGATCTGGGCACCGGCGACCGCATCCTGACCCGCGACAATGGCCCGCAAGAGGTCCTGTGGTCCGGCAATCGCCGGATGTCGGGCGCGCGCCTGTTCGCGATGCCCGATCAACGCCCGATCCGCATGCGCGCGGGCGCCCTCGGTGTCGATCGCCCCGATGCCGACCTGATCGTAAGCCCCGAACACCGTGTTCTGGTGACGGGTCGCGCCCCGCGCGCTCTGTGGGACCCGCCCCCGGGCTTGGTGCGCGCGGCCGATCTGGTGGGTGATGCCCGCGTGACCGTCGATCATTCCCTGCGCGAGACGTATTATATTCACCTCATGCTTGACCGGCACGAAGTCGTTTGGGCCAACGGGCTTGAGGTCGAAACCTTCCACCCCGGCTTCATGGGGTTGGAGCACCTGACGAACCTGCAACGCGAAAGCCTGCTGGAAATGCGCCCCGAACTGGACGGCAATCCCCATGCTTACGGCGCCCCGGCGCGGCGCATGCTGACCCGGGCCGAGGCCGCCATCCTGATCCAGGGCGCGCCGACCCGGCCCATCGCGTCGGGCCTGCATTGACAGCCCCCTGATCCCTGCCTAAAAGCCCGTCAATCCCGCATCGCAAGGTGCGGGGTTTTCATTTGGTGTTGGTGGCCCCCGCAAGGGGATCCCTGTCGAGGCTTCGGCCTAGAGGACAACGC
>CAZPJO010000190.1:1111-5382 GCA_964586895.1 uncultured Roseicyclus sp. | reverse complement strand
GGTAAGGACAAGGGCAAGGAAGGCGAGATCGCTTCCGTGAACCCCAAGGCCGGCAAAGCCATCGTGGAGGGCGTGAACATCGCCATCCGTCACACCAAGCAAAGCCAGAACAGCCAGGGTGGCCGCATTCCGCAGCCGATGCCCATTCAGCTGTCGAACCTGGCGCTTTTGGATAGCAAGGGCAAAGCCACCCGCGTTGGCTTCCGCGAGGAAGACGGCAAGAAGGTGCGTTTCGCCAAGACCACGGGGGACGTGATCTGATGCTGGATACCGCCAACTACACCCCGCGCATGAAGACCGCCTATCGCGAGACCATCAAGGCCGCGATGAAGGAGGAATTCGGCTACAAGAACGACATGCAGATCCCGCGTCTTGAGAAGATCGTTCTCAACATCGGCGCCGGTGCAGAATCGGTGAGGGATTCCAAGAAGGCCAAGTCGGCTCAGGAAGACCTTACGGCCATCGCAGGTCAGCACGCCGTCATCACCAAGGCCAAGAAGTCCATCGCTGGCTTCCGCGTCCGTGAAGACATGCCGCTTGGCACGAAAGTGACCCTGCGCGGCGACCGCATGTATGACTTCATTGATCGCCTCACCACCATCGCAATGCCCCGCATTCGCGACTTCCGTGGTGTGAAGCCGTCGTTTGACGGTCGTGGCAACTTCGCCATGGGCATCAAGGAGCACATCGTTTTCCCCGAGATCAACTTCGACAAGGTCGACGAGGTTTGGGGCATCGATGTGATCATCGTCACAACGGCGGATAATGACGCCGAGGCGAAGGCGCTTTTGAAGCACTTCAACATGCCGTTCAACGCTTGACGCGAGAGGAATAGACACATGGCAAAAGTTTCCATGGTTCAACGTGAACTCAAGCGTCAGCGTCTGGTGGAAAAGTACGCCACCAAACGTGCCGCGCTGAAAGAGATCGCAAATGACGAAGACAGGCCAATGGAAGAGCGCTTCAAGGCGCGTCTGAAACTGGCGAAACTGCCGCGCGACAGCTCGGCCACCCGTCTTCACAACCGTTGCCAGCTGACCGGGCGCCCGAAGGCGTATTACCGCAAGCTGAAAATGTCGCGCATCAAGCTGCGGGACCTGGCCTCCAACGGTCAGATCCCCGGCATGGTCAAGTCGAGCTGGTGAGGGAGATCTGAGAAATGAATGATCCTATCGGCGATATGCTGACCCGCATCCGTAACAACCAGATGCGCGGTAAATCCACGGTCGAGACCCCGGCCTCCAAGCAGCGCGCCCGCGTTCTGGATGTGCTGGCGGACGAAGGCTACATCCGCGGCTACGAGCCCACCACCGGCAAGGACGGACACCCGGCCTTCGAGATCAGCCTGAAGTATTATGAAGGCACCCCGGTGATCCGTGAGCTCAAGCGCGTGTCGAAACCCGGCCGCCGCGTCTACATGAGCGTGGGCGACATCCCGCAGGTCCGTCAGGGTCTGGGTGTGTCGATTGTTTCCACCTCGAAGGGCGTGATGTCCGATGCAAGTGCCCGCAGCCAGAATGTTGGCGGCGAAGTGCTTTGCACAATCTTCTAAGGAGATCCGGCTATGTCTCGTATTGGTAAAAGACCGGTCGAGCTGCCCGGGGGTGTTGAAGCCTCCGTGTCGGGTCAGACCATCGAAGTGAAGGGCCCCAAGGGCGCCCGCAACTTCACCGCAACCGACGATGTTTCGTTGGCCGTGGCCGATAATGCCATCAGTGTTGAGCCGCGCGGCAAGTCCAAGCGCGCGCGTCAGCAATGGGGCATGTCGCGCACCATGGTGCAGAACCTCGTCACCGGCGTCACCGACGGTTTCAAGAAAGAGCTTGAGATCCAGGGTGTTGGTTATCGTGCGCAGATGCAGGGCAATACCCTGAAGCTGTCGCTCGGCTATAGCCACGATGTCGATTTCGACGTGCCCGAGGGTGTGACCGTCACCTGCCCGAAGAACACCGAAGTGGTGATCGAGGGCACCGACCAGCAATTGGTTGGCCAGGTGGCTGCGAACATTCGCGAGTGGCGTGCGCCCGAGCCCTACAAGGGCAAAGGCATTCGCTACAAGGGTGAGTACATCTTCCGTAAGGAAGGCAAGAAGAAGTAAGGGCTGGCACTATGGCTATGAGCAAACGCGATCTGTTCCAGAAGCGCCGCCTGCGCAACCGGAACAAAATGAAGAAGATGGCAGCGGGGCGTGCGCGTCTTTCTGTGCATCGCTCGAACAAGAACATCAGCGTCCAGCTGATCGACGATGTGGAAGGCCGCACGCTCGCGTCTGCGTCTTCGCTGGAATCGTCGCTCGGCGTGGTCGGCAAGAACAACGTGGAGGCCGCCACCAAGGTGGGCGCCGCGATTGCCGAGCGGGCGAAGAAGGCCGGGGTCGAGGAATGCTATTTCGACCGTGGCGGCTTTCTCTTCCATGGGCGTGTGAAGGCCTTGGCCGACGCCGCGCGTGAAGGTGGTCTGAAGTTCTAGAGACCTGTGTGGACCGGGCCCGCGCCCGGTCTGCCGATGACTGGGCTTGCGGATTTTGCGATCCGCCGGACCGCAGTTGAGATAACTCCGGCGCTTCACCGCGCTTCGATTTGAAGGAATTGCCATATGGCAGAACGTGAAAACAGAGGGCGCGGCCGCGGTCGCAACCGTGAAGAGGAAACGCCGGAATTTGCAGACCGTCTGGTCGCGATCAACCGCGTGTCCAAGACCGTGAAGGGTGGTAAGCGCTTCGGCTTCGCCGCTCTTGTGGTTGTTGGCGATCAGCGCGGTCGCGTGGGATTTGGCAAAGGTAAGGCCAAAGAGGTGCCCGAGGCGATCCGCAAAGCCACCGAGCAGGCCAAGCGCAACCTGATCCGCGTGCCGCTCAAGGAAGGCCGCACGCTGCACCACGACATCCTGGGCCGTCACGGCGCGGGCAAGGTTGTGATGCGCACCGCACCGGAAGGGACCGGGATCATCGCCGGTGGTCCGATGCGTGCCGTGTTCGAGATGCTGGGTGTGAAGGACGTCGTGTCGAAGTCGACCGGCTCGCAGAATCCCTACAACATGATCCGTGCCACGCTGGACGGTCTGCGCAAGGAAAGCTCGCCCCGTCAGGTCGCGGCACGTCGCGGCAAGAAGGTCGCCGACATCCTGCCCAAGCGCGATGACGCACCGGCCGCAGCCGAGACCGAGGAGGCCTGAGACCCATGGCAAAAACCATTGTCGTCAAGCAGGTGGGCTCGCCCATCCGCCGCCCACAGGACCAGCGCGCGACGCTGATCGGTCTGGGCCTGAACAAGATGCACAAGACCCGCGAGTTGGAGGATACCCCTTCGGTGCGCGGCATGATCAACAAGATCCCGCATATGGTCGAGATCATCGAGGAGCCCGGCTGAACCGCCCTCCTCGACCCAAATAACAACACTGCGGAGCCCCGGATAATCCGGGGCTTTTGCATTTATTCGGCGGAAGGTTCGAATAAATCGTCGGGTCGGCGTTTTATTTGCTACTATCACGGTAATCAAGCTGGGTCTGGTTGTGCCAATTGAATTTTCAACATCTTTGGAATGTGATTTGCTCTATGCCCATTGGAGTGGAGCGGTCGATTACGACCAATTCGAAGCCAACTTCATCCGCTATCTGCAGGACGCGCATTATCGTCCTGGTCGGCCGGAATTGATCGACCTGGCTGCTGTCACGGACATCGACATCAATTTCAATCTGGTGCGGTCGATGGTCCGCCAGGTCAATGAACAAGCCCCCGGCATCATCGTCGACACCCGGACTGTCCTTTACGCCCCCGATGAAACGGCGTTCGGCATTGGTCGCATGTATCAGACGCTGGCCGATATTTCCGGGGGCACGCGGGTCGAGGTTTTCCGCACCGAGCGCGAGGCGCTGGATGCGCTGGAGCTGCCGCACGTCAGCATTGCGCATCTGCTGGAGGTGGAAACGTTTTTCCCTGCAACCGCGCGGGCCGCGTCGCCGGGGGCCTAGCCCGGTCGCGGTCGTCGGGCACCGGGATCTCGGCGGTGATTTGGTTGGGGCCTAGACGGGCCTTGCCTGACGGACGCCAAGCCCATATACGCCTCCGGTGGTCGGAATCGGCCTGCGCCCGCGGGCGCGCGCCCCGGGCGCGCCCAAACAAAAAAACCCCCCCCCACCGGGGGGGCGCATCTACAATCGGGGCGGCCACCCATAAAACGGCCTGGGACCGGGCGCGCCACAAGCCGCGCGCCCTGACAGGTTTACTTGTAGATACGCTCGCGCGCACGGTCCAACTTGGCCAGAATCCGGTC
>CAZPJO010000190.1:0-1101 GCA_964586895.1 uncultured Roseicyclus sp. | reverse complement strand
CCCATGGCGCATACAATCAAACAAGCGCGCACCAAGGGTGCGACACCAAGAAATGCCGTGGCTGTCCCATTTCGCTTCCGGGGGCACGTCCGGCCAAGAGGAGAAGCGATATGAAATTGCATGAATTGCGCGACAATCCCGGCGCGACCAAAAAGCCCAAGCGCGTGGGCCGCGGCCCCGGTTCGGGCACCGGTAAAATGGGTGGTCGTGGTATCAAGGGTCAGAAATCCCGTTCGGGTGTGGCGATCAACGCCTATGAAGGCGGCCAGATGCCGCTATACCAACGTCTTCCCAAGCGTGGCTTTACCAAGCCGAACCGCAAGAAGTACGCCGTTGTGAACCTTGGCCTGATCCAAAAATTCGTGGATGCGGGCAAGATCGACGCGAAATCCGAGATCACCGAAGATGCGCTGGTCGCGTCTGGCCTGGTGCGTCGCAAGCTTGATGGCGTGCGGGTTCTGGCGAAAGGTGAGGTTTCGGCCAAGCTCCAGATCTCCGTCACCGGTGCGTCCAAGGCGGCGGTCGAGGCGGTCGAAAAGGCCGGCGGGTCGCTTGCCACGGCAGCCCCTGTTGCGGCGGAGTAACCCGTTCGGGGTTTTTGTGACCCCGTAATGCTTGTGGGCGGGGCCCTCTCCGCCTACATCCTTTCCTACGGAATTCTTGCGCCGCAGGGCCCCACGCCGGGCCCTCGCGGCTTTAGCGCATAAGAGAGACGGCATGGCATCAGCAGCTGAGCAAATGGCCTCCAACATGAGCTGGAGCGCGTTCGGCAAAGCCACAGAGCTTCGTCAACGCATCTGGTTCACCCTTGGCCTTCTGATCATTTACCGGATCGGCACCTACATTCCCGTCCCCGGGATCGACACGGTCGAATTGCAGGCCTTCTTCGATCAGGCGGCTGCCGGTCTGGGCGGTGTGCTGAACATGTTCACCGGCGGCGCGTTAAGCCGGATGGGCGTCTTTGCGCTTGGGATCATGCCCTATATCTCGGCCTCGATCATCGTGCAGCTCATGGCGGCCATGGTGCCCGCGATGGAGCAGCTCAAGAAAGAGGGCGAGCAGGGGCGCAAGAAGCTGAACCAATGGACGCGCTACGGCACG
>CAZPJO010000189.1:0-5394 GCA_964586895.1 uncultured Roseicyclus sp. | reverse complement strand
GTCAGCGCATGGCACAAGCCGCCTATGCCCGCACCGCCGCTTATGATGCGGCGGTCTCGAACTGGATGGCGAGCGCGGCCGAGATCGAAACACCCCCCCACCGCGCCTTTGCGGGCACCCTCGCGCAAGAGATGCGTTACGGCGAAAACCCGCACCAAGCGGCGGCGTTTTACCTTGATGGCACCGGCAGGCCCGGCGTGGCGACCGCGATCCAGCATCAGGGAAAGGCGCTGAGCTACAACAACATCAACGACACGGACGCGGCGTTTGAACTGGTCGCGGAATTTCCGCCCTCCGACGGGCCGGCCGTGGCGATCATCAAACACGCCAACCCATGCGGCGTGGCGCGCGGCGACACGATGGTCGAGGCCTACCGCGCTGCGTTCAACTGCGACCGCACCAGCGCCTTTGGCGGCATCGTCGCCCTGAACCAGACGCTGGACGGTGCCACCGCAGAGGAAATCGCGGGCATTTTCACCGAAGTGGTCATCGCGCCCGATGCCGATGACGACGCCAAGGCGGTATTCGCGACCAAGAAGAACCTGCGCCTTCTGACAACGGGCGCTTTGCCGAATCCCAAGACCCGCGTGACAGCCTACAAACAAGTCGCGGGCGGTCTTTTGGTGCAGGACAAGGATATCGGGCGCATCGACCCCGCCGCCTTGAAAATCGTCTCCAATCGGGAGCCGACGGGGCAGGAAATGCTTGACCTGCGCTTTGCGTGGACGGTCGCCAAACATGTCAAATCCAACGCGATCATCTATGCCAAGGACGCCGCCACCGTCGGCATCGGCGCGGGGCAGATGAGCCGCGTGGACAGCTCGACCATTGCCGCGCTCAAAGCCGCGCGGATGGGCGAGGAATTGGGCCTGGCCCAGACGCCCGCCATGGGCTCGGTCGTGGCATCGGACGCGTTTTTTCCGTTTGCCGACGGCCTTCTGGCAGCGGCAGAAGCGGGGGCGACGGCGGTGATCCAGCCCGGCGGTTCCATGCGCGACGATGAGGTGATCGCAGCGGCGGACGCAGCTGGCCTTGCCATGGTCTTCACCGGCATGCGCCACTTCCGGCACTAGGCAATCGCTCCTCCAGCCATTCGGCTGTCCTCGCACTTGCCTTGTTTTTCCGGCAAGGCGACTGACATAAGGGGCATATTCAAAACGAGGGTCCGATGCGGCTTGTCTTTTTCAGCGCTGTGATCTGGTTCGCCCTTGATCAGGGGTCGAAATACGGCGTGCTATATGGCCTTAACCTGATCGAGGTTTGGCACATCGAAGTTCTGCCGCCGCTGTTGAATTTCCACCTGGGTTGGAACACCGGCATCAATTTCGGCCTGTTCGGCGGCGGGCCAGAAATCATGCGCTGGGTCCTGATCGGGATTGCGGCAGTGATCGTGGGCTGGCTTTTGTATTGGGCCAGGACCGGTTTGACACGACCCATCGCATTGATCGCGGCCGGATCGGTGATTGGCGGGGCGCTTGGCAATTCGTTGGACCGGGCGATCCACGGCGCGGTGATCGATTTTCTCAACATGTCGTGCTGTGGGATCTCCAATCCCTTCGCGTTCAATGTCGCCGATGTCGGCATCTTTGCGGGGGCGTTTGGCCTGATCTTCTTCGCGGATTCCCGCCCAGAGACGGCCTGATACCCCGTGACGACCGCGCCAAGTTGCGCTAAACCGCGTGGGCAAGAAGAGGGTTGGATGACGATGCGCACAACAGTTTTGGGAATGACGCTTGCCGTTGTAGCCTTGTCGGCGTGCGGCAACGGGGTGCCGACGCTGATGAACCTGCGCAACACGGAATCGGGCCCGGATGAATTCAGCGTGGTGCCGACGCGCGAGCTTGAACTGCCCACCTCGGGCGAGTTGCCCGCGCCCACGCCGGGCGGTTTCAATCGCGCCGATCCGACCCCCGAAGCGGATGCCATCGCGGCGCTTGGCGGCAACATCAACGCGGCCCCTTCCGCAGAGGGATTGGTGGCCTATGCATCCCGGTTCGGCGTCAGCGGCAACATCCGTGGCACGCTTCTGGCCGAAGACGAAGATTTCCGGCGGCGCAATGATGGTCGCATTCTGGAACGCCTGTTCCGCAACAACGTGTACTTCGACGCCTACCGCGATCAATCGCTCGACCAACACGCGGAGCTTGAGCGTCTGCGCAGGCAAGGGGTCCAGACCCCGACCGCCCCCCCGGCCCGTTAAGGCCCCGTTTTCCTGACCCTTCCGCGCAGGCCCGTGACAGGGCCTTTTCATAACGTCTGCGTCATGGCGGTTGATGCGGCGGGTCTTTCCCATACATTCCTCTCAACTGACCCAATGGCGGAGACTGCCCCATGTTCCGACGCCTTGGCCTGGCTTTTGCCATGGCTCTCGCTCCCCTGTCTGCCCAGGCAACAGGCGAGATCACTGATTTCACCCTCGACAATGGCCTGCAGGTCGTCGTCGTAGAGGACCACCGCTCGCCGTCCGTGACCCATATGATCTGGTACCGGGCCGGTGCGGCGGACGAATTGCCCGGACAGGGCGGCGTGGCGCATTTGCTGGAACACCTGATGTTCAACGGCACGGACGAGCTTGCGCCCGGTGAGTTCTCCGAAACGGTCGAGGCCAATGGCGGATCGGACAACGCGTTCACGTCGTGGGATTACACCGCCTATCACCAGACCGTGGCCGCCGACCGGCTTGGCCTGATGATGCAGATGGAAGCCGACCGGATGCGCGATCTGGTGCTGGTGCCCGAAGAGGTCGTGACGGAAATCTCCGTCGTGCTCGAAGAACGCGCGCAACGCACCGATGGCTCGCCCGGAGCGCTATTCAACGAACAGATGTCGGCCGCGTTCTATCGAAACCACCCCTATATGCGCCCGATCATCGGCTGGCGGCACGAAATCATGGGCCTGAACATCGACATGCTGCAGGATTGGTACGACCTGCATTATCACCCCAACAACGCGATCCTCGTGGTCTCGGGTGACGTCACCCCCGAAGAGGTCCGCGCGCTGGCCGAAGAGCATTACGGCCCGATTCCCGCGAACCCGGACATCGCCTCCGAAGAGGCCCGCGTGCGCCCCTCCGAGCCACCGCAAAATGCCCTGCGCCGCGTGACCTACGAAGACCCGCGCGTCGCCAATCCCTACATGTCGATGCTGTTTCCGGTCGACGACGCGATGGTCAGTGACGTCCGCTCTGCTGCAACGATGGAGTTGTTGCGCGCCGTCTTGAGCGACAGTGATTTCACCTCCGTCTTTGCCCGTGAATTGCAGATCGAGAACGAAGTGTCGTTGTTCGCCGCCGCCTATTACAACGCGACCAGCCTCGATCATCGGCCCTTCACCCTTCTGAACATGCCGGTGCCGGGCCGCAGTCTTGAGCAGGCCGAGGCCGATATCATGGGGGTCATTGGCGATTTCTTGAACGATGGGATCGATCAGGCCGCCTTCGACCGCATTCAGTTCCAGTGGCAGGCCAGTCAGATCTACGCGCAGGACGATGCCGCCGGTCAGGCACGCAGCCTTGGCACCGCGCTGACCACCGGCTTCACGGTAGAAGATTGGGAAAGCTGGTTGGATATCACGGCCACGATCACCCCCGATGAGGTCATGGAGATGGCGCGCACGCTATTCGCGCAAGAGCCCGCCGTGATCGGCCATATCACCCGCCCCGCACCCGCAGATGAAGAGGTGTCGCAATGAACATCACCCGTTTCGTGATCCCGCTTCTGGCCGCGTCGATGCTCGGCGCGCCGGTCACACTTCACGCCCAGTCGCAGCCTGCCACCGAAGAGATTGCGCCGGTCGATGCGATCATCGACATCCAGCATGTCGTCTCCCCCGGTGGAATCGAAGCCTGGCTGGTGCAGGACAATACGATCCCCTTCATGGCCATCGAGATGTGGTTTGATGGTGGCGGTTCGCTGGATCGGCCCGGCGCGCGCGGGGCCACGAACCTGATGATGGCGCTGCTGGAAGAAGGCACCGCCGATATGGACGCGCAGGCATTCGCCACCGCCCAGGAAGGCTTCGCGGCCAGTTTCGGCTTTGACACCTATCGCGACGAGGTTGCGATCAGCGCGCGGGTCCTGACCCAAAACCGCGACGACGCCTTGGCGCTTTTGCGCGATGCCATGGTTGCCCCCTCATTTGCACCCTCCGCACTGGAGCGGGTCCGGCAGCAGGTGATCTCGGGAATCGAGTTCGACCTGACCGATCCGGACACGATTTCGGGGCTGACTTTCAACGCCTTGGCCTATGGCGATCATCCTTATGCCACCAGCCTCGACGGAACCGTTGAGAGTGTCGCGGCCCTGACCCGCGATGACATAATCGCCGCGCATCGCAGCGCCTTGGTGCGCGACCGGGTGTCAGTCGGTGTGGCCGGAGACATAACGCCCGAAGAATTGGGCCCGCTTCTGGACGACTTGCTTGGCGACCTGCCAGACTCTGACCTGCCGTTGCCGGAGCAGGCCACGTTCCAGGCGCCCGGTGGCATAGACGTGGTGGACATGGCCGTGCCGCAATCATCGGTCTTGTTCGGAAATCAGGGGATTTCGCGCGATGATCCGGATTTCTTCCCCTATTTCGTGATGAACCAGATCCTTGGCGCCGGCGGCTATCGCTCCCGCCTCAACCAGGAGGTGCGCGAGGAACGCGGCCTGACCTATGGCATCAGCACCTGGACCGCTTTGTCGGACTACATCGCCATGCATCAGGGCGCGTTCAGTTCCTCCAACGATCTGGTCGCGCAGGCCGTCGAAGTGGTGTTGACGGAATGGGAAGACCTGTCCGCGAACGGCGTCACGGCCCAAGAACTGGAAGCGGCGCAGCGCTACATGACCGGCGCCTATCCGTTGCGGTTCAGCGGCAATGGCTCCATCGCGGGAACGCTGGCGGCGATGCAGGCCGATGACATGCCCATCGACTACATCAACACCCGCAACGCACGGGTGATGGAGGTCACGCTGGAAGATATTCAGCGCGTGGCGGAGCGGGTCATTAACCCCGAAACGCTGCAATTCGTGGTGGTTGGGCAGCCCGAGGGGCTTGAGCCCTCCAACTGATCCCCGGGCGCAGGGAATCGGTTCCAAGAGACCCGCGGCCATGCTATCCCTTGGGGCATGGCCGCCTCAAACCCCAACATAAGCGCTGATACCCCCAAGCCGGTGATACGGCAGCTGGATGAAGCCGCGATCAACCGTATCGCGGCTGGCGAGGTTGTGGAGCGGCCCGCATCTGCAGTCAAAGAGTTGGTCGAGAATGCCATCGACGCGGACGCGCGTCGGGTGGTGATCGAAGTTGCCCATGGCGGCAAGACCCTGATCCGCGTTACCGACGACGGCGTGGGGATGGAGGCGGATGAGCTGCCCTTGGCCCTGTCGCGCCACGCGACCTCCAAGATCG
>CAZPJO010000188.1:0-5406 GCA_964586895.1 uncultured Roseicyclus sp. | reverse complement strand
CCTGTTGGGCGAAGAAGGCAGGGGCTTTCGCTATGCGATGGCGGGGCTGGATGGCGGGCGGCTCAACATCGCGGCCTGCTCGCTTGGGGCAGCAGCGGCGGGGCTGCGCGCGACGCTGGAGTATATGGGTGAGCGCAAGGCGTTTGGTCAAAGCATCGACCAGTTTCAGGCTTTGCAATTCCGGTTGGCGGATATGGAGATCGAGTTGGAGGCCGCGCGCGTGTTCCTGCGGCAGGCGGCATGGAAGCTGGATCAGGGCGCGCCGGATGCCACCAAGGCCTGCGCCATGGCGAAGAAATTCGTGACGGAGGCCGGGTCGCGCATCGCCGATCAATGCCTGCAATTGCATGGGGGTTATGGGTATCTCGCCGACTACGGGGTTGAGAAGATCGTGCGTGATTTGCGGGTGCATCAGATCCTGGAAGGCACGAATGAAATCATGCGGATGATCGTCGCGCGCCAGATGCTGGCCGAGCGGGGATGACGGGCCAAGACGATCCGGCCGTGTCGGGCAGGATCAAGGTCGGATGCCTCCGGCGGGGGTATTTCGCAAGCAAAGATGACCAGGGAGCGCCCGGATGAGCGACGACATCGATATTCGCATAGAGGGGCATGCGGGGCGGATCACGCTGAACCGACCGAAGGCGTTGAATGCGGTGACATATCAGATGTGTCTGGACATCGAGGCCGCGCTGGATGCCTGGGCGGAGGATGACGCAGTCAAGCTTCTGCTGATCGACGCAGAGGGCGAGCGCGCGTTTTGTGCAGGCGGCGACATTCAGGAGATGTATGACACCGGCACTGCGGGCGATTTCGATTACGGGCGCCGGTTCTGGGCCGATGAATACCGGATGAACGCCAAGATGTTCGGCTTCCCCAAGCCGGTGGTGACCTTTTTGCAGGGCTATACGATGGGCGGCGGGGTTGGTGTGGGCTGTCACGGCTCGCACCGGATTGTCGGCGATACGGCCCAGATCGCGATGCCGGAATGCGGAATCGGTTTGGTCCCGGATGTGGGGGGCACGCTATTGCTGGCGCGGGCGCCGGGGCGGTTGGGCGAATACCTGGGCGTGACGGCGGCGCGGATGGGTCCGGGTGATGCGATTCATGCGGGGTTTGCCGATTACTTCCTGCCCGAGGCGAAGTGGCCTGCACTGAAGGCCGCGTTGATCGAAAGCGGCGATTGGGAGGCCGTGGACCGCGCGGCCGAGAATGTGCCTGAAAGCCCGCTCAAGGGCGCGCAGCCGGTGCTGGATCGCCTGTTCTCGGGCGAGACGTTGCGCGATGTGATGACCGATTTGCGCCACAGCGACACCGACGAGGCGCGGCAGGCGGAAAAAATGATGTCACGCAACGCACCGCTGGCCATGGCGTGTGCCATCGAATTGATCCACCGGGCGCGGGGCAGTGACGACATCCTGATCGCCTTGCGCAACGAATACCGGTTCACGGCGCGGGCGATGGAGCATGGCGATTTTCTGGAGGGCATTCGCGCGGCGATCATCGACCGGGACCGCGCGCCGACATGGCGTCACGCGGGGCCGCTGGATGTGGCCGGGGTCGACGTTGCCAACATGCTGCGCCCGTTGGGCGAGAATGAATGGAAGCCGCAAGGGAGGGCCACGCCATGAAGATTGCATTTGTCGGGTTGGGGAATATGGGCGCGCCGATGGCGCAGAACCTGCAAGCAGCGGGCCATAATGTGCGGGGGTACGACACGCAGGTCAGTGTCGAGGGACTGAGCCATCCGAAGGGCCTGACCGAGGCGGTGACGGGGGCGGATGTCACCATCCTGATGCTTCCGAACGGGGCGATTGTGCGCGATGTGGTGGAGGGGATCTTGCCATATCTGCGGTCGGGATCGGTGCTTGTGGATTGCTCGACCATCGATGTGGCGACCGCGCGCGATGTGGCGGCGATGCTGGAGGCGGCGGGCGTCGGCTTCCTTGATGCGCCGGTGTCGGGCGGTGTCGGCGGGGCGGCGGCGGGGATGTTGACGTTCATGGTGGGCGGCACGCAAGCCGCGTTTGAAACGGTCACGCCGCTGTTCGATATCATGGGGCAAAAGGCGGTTTTGTGCGGCCCTGCGGGCAATGGGCAGGCGGCGAAGATCTGCAACAACATGATCCTTGGTGTCACGATGATCGCGACCTGCGAGGCCTTTGCGATGGCCGACAAACTGGGGCTGAGCCGCCAAGCGATGTTCGATGTGGTGTCCACGTCGAGTGGGTATTCGTGGACGATGAACGCCTATTGCCCGGCGCCGGATGTGGGGCCGCAAAGCCCGTCGGACAACGATTACCAGCCGGGGTTTGCGGCGGAGTTGATGCTCAAGGATCTCGGCCTGAGCCAGGCGGCGGCAGAGGCGGTCGATGCCGATACACCGATGGGCGCTGCGGCGTTGGAGCTTTACCGGCGGTTTGTGGAGGAGGAGGACGGTCGGGGCCGCGATTTCTCGGCGATGTTGCCGCGGTTCGAGGGGCGTGGGCGGAGCGGATAGGCGTGATGTGCAAGCTTGCACAAAGGGGTTAAAACTCTGATTTCTATGTAGAAACCGATTCCTACTTACCTTTGATTAACCACGCTCACCCATGAGAGGCGCGGCTGTCTGAAGGGGCCTCGGCGCGCTCGAACATGCCGTAGTCCCGGATCACACCGGCGATGCGGAGGCGGTAATCGTCGAATATCCCGCCCCTGCCCTTTGCCTGCGCGCCCCTATGGGCGGCCAACGTGCGCCAGCGTTCAATCGCGGCTTCATCCTCAAAAAACGACAGCGACAGGATCTTGGTCGGGTCCATGAGACTTTGGAAGCGTTCGACCGAGATGAAGCCTTCGACTTCGTCGATCATCGGGCGCATCTCGGCGGCGATGTCGAAATAATCGTCGCGGCGCTCAGTCTTTGGGTGAACTTCGAAAATGACGGCGATCATGGGCGGGCTCCTTTGATGTGGGCGGGTGTGCGGATCATGTCTCGGGTGCGCTGTCCGAGACCAGGGCGATCTTGTTGCCATCAGGGTCGCGCAGATAACCGACGTAGAAGCCCGCACTGTAGGCCGCGCGATGGCCCGGCGCGCCGTCATCGCGGCCGCCCGCGTTGAGAGCGGCGGCGTGGAGGGCGCGGACCTGTGCCGGAGATGCGACCTCAAAGGCGGTCATGGATCCGTTGCCGGTGCTCGCGGGCTGCCCGTCGAACGGCGGTTTGACGTAGAAATCCGGCGCCACGGGCGTTTGGCCGGGCGGCACGGGCAAGACAAAGCTCAGGCCTTCGGGGCCTTCCTTGAGCGTGTACCCGAGGTCCGGCAAAAACGCCTTGTAGAAGCGTTTCGACCGGGTGATGTCGTTGGAGCCGATGGTGACGTAGGAAATCATGGCGGTCCTATTGTGGCATTGCCGGAACGTCGCATCGCAAGAGTGAGAAACCACAGGATTCGGGCTTTTTTCAACGCCAAGTCGCGGGTGCGCATGAACAATTCGTGAAAACCCCAATAGTGCGAAAGAAAATTATGGAACCTGTTGCGAATTTGTGCCATAGATTTAGATGACACTCCAAGATACGTCCGACAATCAGGTCCCGAACCCAGCATATTGAAGGTGCACCTCGTTGTTGCTGTCGACCTGACGGATTCCCCGTGTCAGAGACCGCCCTGCGCCTCACGCAGGGCGGTCTTTTAACTCTCAGGCCACTGATTTCGCGACGTTTATGGCGCGGACACCCGCAAGAGCGCATCAAGACGGGTGTAGGACATTTCCATCCCATCCCTGATGCCGTGGCTCACCACCATATCGCGCGTCGCACGATTGGCGTAGGTGATGCGTGTGGTGACGCGGGTGCCGCCGTCAATATCCGCGAACACGAGAACATTGCGCGTCGGCGCGCCCATCGGCGTGTCGTCCTCGCCCTGATGAAAGGTTTGGTTGTCTTCGGTCCGCGCGCCGGGCCGGACATAGGAATAGGTGCCGCGAAGCCCGAAAACCTCGTCCGTGGCGGGATTGCGCCAGCGCCAGAGATATGTGCCGCCATCCCGCAGATCGATCTCGCAAATGTGCATGTCCCATCCGGGCGGGCCAAGCAGCCAATCCTTGAGCACATCAGGGTTGGTAAACGCGCGCCAGACCACGGGCCGCGCGGCGGCGAACGCGCGTGTCACGACCAGACGATCCGCGCCTTCGCATTCTGCGTCGAGGCATTGGTGCACCTGTGACCTCCTGATCCGGGGCTGAGCGATGGGGCGCGCGTCAGGGGCGCTTTGGACCTTCATAGCCGAAAGGCCCCTATGGATTGGTTAACGCACGGGCCCAAAGGGCGGACGGTTCGATTTTTCGGCGCAATGTAAAAAAGATTTACTTTACCCCTTGCCTGCGCCGCTGCCTCTCCCATATGAGTTAATGTGATTAACATTTACATTCACTGAGCAACCCAAACCGAAGGAGAAACGCAATGACCACGACAACCGCCCCCGCCATCACCGCCGAGGCCCAGGGCTGGTTTTCAAAGGCGGAAAACTGGCTTGATGCCCGTGGCAAAGGCGCATGGATCGCCGCCATGGTGTTGGGCTTCATCTTTTTCTGGCCCGTGGGTCTTGCCCTTCTGGCCTATATGATCTGGAGCAAACGCATGTTCAACGGGTCCTGTTCGTCCCGCCGCCGTGCCCATGGGCACACGTTCAAAACCTCCGGCAACAGCGCCTTTGACGCCTACAAGGCCGACACGCTGCGCCGCCTCGAAGACGAGCAGGAGGCGTTTGAAAGCTTCCTTAACCGTCTGCGCGAGGCGAAGGACAAGACGGAGTTCGACCAGTTCATGGACGACCGCAAAAGCACTGCGGATGCCGAGACGGCCTGACCCCGTGGCTGAGACATCTGGTGGGGCCCCCGTTCGCGGGGCCGCGCCGCCCCCTACCCCACCCCTTCAAATTTGCGACCACATTGCCCATGTCCCATGCCATGAACATTTTGCCCGACCCCACCTATGATCCTGCGTTTTATGACGGGGTCCTGCCCAAGCGTTTCTTCGCCTGGGTGATCGATGCGACGCTGATCCTTGCCACGATGGTGGTGTTGAGCGTCCTGACCGCCGGGATCGCCTTTTTATTGTGGGTGCCAGTGCATGCGGCGCTGGCGTTTTTCTACCGCTGGATCACGATCCGCAATCGCTCGGCCACGTTCGGGATGCGGGTGATGGCGATCGAATTGCGCGGACCGACGGGCGCGCCGCTAAGCCCCGGGGAAGCGGCGTTGCATACGCTGGCGTTTCTTGTGGCGGCCACGATTGTGATCGTGCAGCTGATCTCCATCGCGATGATGATCGGGCGGCCCTTGAACCGCGGTCTGCCCGACGAGATCACCGGCGCGGTGATGATCAATCGCCCGGCGTGAGCGTCGCGTAAGTGTGGGGCTACGTTAACC
>CAZPJO010000187.1:1993-5419 GCA_964586895.1 uncultured Roseicyclus sp. | reverse complement strand
GTCAATGGGCGGGTGGGAGGCGCTGTTGCTGTCGCAGCGGATGCCCGCGCGGCTGGCCGGGATCGTGACGATCGCCGCCGCGCCGGATTTCACCGAGGACGGATATTGGGAGCAATGGACGGCGGCCGAGCGCAAGGTGGTCATGGACGAGGGGGAGATCGCCCTGCCGTCGGAATATGGCGATGCGATGGTGATCACCCGCAAATTGATCGAGGACGGGCGGGATCATTTCGTTTTGCGCAGCCCTTTGAGGATCGATGTGCCGGTGCGGATGTTGCAGGGCACGGCGGATCTGGAAGTGCCGATGGAGGTTGCCTAGCGGCTCATGGATCATGTGGAGGGGCCGGATATCCGGCTGGAGCTGGTGAAGGGCGCCGACCACCGGTTTTCGACGCCCGAATGCCTCGACACGATCACGCGGGCGGTCGATGAGGTGTTGATCAGTGCGTAGCCTCGGAAAATGGCTGGGGCGGATCGTGATCCTTCTCGCGGTGGTTGTGGCGGGGATCTATTTCGGGCCGGGCGAACGGATCGAGCGGGTGGAGGCGCCCGTCACGTTCGAGGACCCTGCGGCGTTCCTTGCGGCGCGTGAGGCGGCGTTTGACGACCTCACCGAGGGCGTCGAGGCGCGGATCGTCTGGGCCGGGGAGGCGGGCGCGGGGACCGAAACGGTGGTGCTTTACCTGCATGGGTTTTCCGCGACCTCCGAAGAAATCCGCCCGGTGCCCGACCGTGTGGCCGAGGCGTTTGGCGCGAACCTGGTCTTTGCGCGGCTGACGGGACACGGGCGCAGTGGCGCGGCCCTGGGTGCGGCGCGGGCGGGCGATTGGGTTGAGGATGCGGAAGCGTTTCTGGCGGTGGCGCGCGCGGTGGGCGAGAGCGTTGTTGTGATCGGTACGTCGACTGGCGCGACCGTGGCGGCATATGTCCTGGCCGAGGCGGAGCATGCCGAGGATGTGGCGGCGACGGTGTTCATCTCGCCCAACATCGAGGTGGCGAACCCGGCCGGTCCGCTTCTGGAGCTGGCGGGCGCGCGGGTCTGGGTGCCGTGGATCGCAGGGGCGGAGCGCAGTTTCGAGCCGATCAACGCGGGGCAGGCGACCTATTGGACGACGCGTTATCCGACTGTGGCGACGGTTTCGATGGGCACGCTACTGCGTGAGACGCGGGCGCGCGATTACAGCGGTGTGGATATCCCGGCGCTGTTCATGTTCGCCGATACCGATCAGGTGATATCGGCCCCCGCCGCGCGGAGATTTGCGCAAGGTTGGGGCGGCGAGACGACCCTGATCCCCGTGGCGGTGCCCGAGGAGGGCGGAGATCCGTTTCACCATGTGATTGCGGGCGATATCCTGAGCCCGGCGCTGACCGATAGGGCGGTGGAGGATATCACGAACTGGCTTCGCGAGACGCTGAACTAAGCGGCTGAGCCTTCCTGCCGAATGCTGCGTTGCAGCGCACAAAACCGGTTTCGTGTGCAAGTTTTTCTTGCCGAAACCGGTTTCGGGCCCGAGTTTCAGATTCGGGAGGCACGCGATGCAATCGAGAGACGCATCACGCACAGCTTCGCGCAGGGTCACGATCAATGATCTGGCCGACGCGCTTGGCCTGGCGAAGGGGACGGTCAGCCGCGCGCTGAACGGGTATCCCGATATTTCCGATGCGACCCGTGCCCGCGTGACGCGCACGGCGGAGCGGATGGGGTATCGCCCGCTGGCGCAGGCGCAGGCGATCCGCACCGGGCGGGTGCGGTCGCTGGGCCTGATCCTGAATACGGGGAACGCGGATTTGCATCGGCCGTTCCTGACGGATTTCCTTGATGGGATCAGCCGCGCGGCCTCGGAAGAGACCTGGACGCTGACGGTGGCGACGGCAACGGGTGTGGAGGACGAAGTGGCCTCCATGGCGCGGTTGATCGAGGAGGGTAAGGCCGACGGCTTCATCCTGCCGCGTGCAATGTGGGAAGATCCGCGCGTGGCCCTTTGCCGGGCGCGCAAGGTGCCGTTCATCCTTTATGGGCGGACGGGCGACGCCGACGATTGCGCCTGGTTCGATATCTCGGGCGAAGAGGCGATGCGCAAGGCGGTGCTGCGTCTGGCGCAGTTCGGGCACCGGCGGATCGGCTTCATAAACGGGGCGCGGACCTACACCTATGCGCATTTGCGCCACGATGGGTTTCTGGCCGGCATGGACGAAGCGGGGCTTGTCGCGGACCCGGCGTGGATGCGCGAAGGGGTGCTTGATATCGCAGCCGGCGAGGCGGCAGGGCGCGAGATTTTGGCGGCGGATGTGCCGCCCACGGCGGTGGTCTGCGCGCTCGATCTGGCGGCCTTGGGCCTTTACCGCGCGGCGCATTTGATCGGGCGCCGGGTGGGCCGGGATCTTGCGGTGATTTCCTATGACGGCATCCCCGAAGCGGCGATGGCCGAGCCGCCGTTGACAACATTTGCAGTGGACAACCGCGCCGCCGGAGAACGGTTGGCGCAGCTTTTGATTGCGCGGGTGCGGGGCACGGAGCCTGCGCATCTGCGGGAGTTGGCGCCAGCGCGCCTGATCGCGCGGGCATCGGATATTTTGGAGGATTTCGACCCGGATGCAGAGGTCCGGGCGAAGACGAACGCCTGATAAAACCAATGGGAGGACAAGGCATGAATGATCTCAAGAAAACAGGACGCATCGCGTTGCTGGCGGCGGTCTCGGGGCTGGCGATGGCCAGTGTCGCGGCGGCGCAGGACAGCATCCGTTTCTGGACCACCGAAGAGCAGCCCGAGCGGCTGGAGCGGCAGGAAACCATGGCCGCCGCCTTCACCGCAGAGACCGGTATCGAGGTCGAGGTGATCCCGGTCACCGAAAGCGATCTGGGCACACGCGCCACCGCGGCATTTGCGGCAGGCGATCTGCCCGATGTGATTTATCATCCGTTGCAATATGCGTTGCCGTGGTTCGAGGCCGGTATCCTTGACAGCGACGCGGCAACGGATGTGGTTGAAGCGCTTGGCGGTGACACGTTTGCGGCGGGTCCGTTGACGATGGCGGCGGTTGATGGCGGTTATGCGGCGGTGCCCGTCGATGGCTGGACGCAGATGCTGGTCTATCGCGCGGATCTGTTCGAGGAGGCGGGCCTTGAGGCGCCGAATTCCTACGAAAACGTGCTGGCCGCGGTCGAGGCGTTGCACAATCCGCCCGAGATGTATGCGTTTGTCGCGCCCACGAAGGTCGACGAAAACTTCATGTCCCAGGTTCTGGAGCATGTGTTCCTGGCCAATGGGGTGACGCCGGTGAATGCCGATGGCTTTGCGGGCTTCGATGAGGCGGCGACGGTCGAGGTGTTGGAATTCTACCGCGAGATCGTCGAAGCTTCGCCCGAGGGTGAGCTGTACTGGGATCAGTCGCGCACGCTGTATTTCAGCGGCAACGCGGCGATGA
>CAZPJO010000187.1:0-1983 GCA_964586895.1 uncultured Roseicyclus sp. | reverse complement strand
ATGATCATCTGGTCGCCGTTCATTTTGGATGAATTGGCCGGTCTGCGTGACAGTGCCCCGCCCACGATCAACGACGATCCCACCAGCCGTGATCTGGCGGCCTCCACCGGCATCGTGACCAACTTTGCCGGTCCGTCGAACCCCGAAGGCGCTGCCTGGGGCGATGTGCGGTATTTCGGGATCACGGCAGATGCCGAAACCGATGCGGCGATGGCCTTTGTCGAATATTCGATGGGCGCGGGTTATACCCAGACGCTGGCCATCGCGCCGGAGGGCAAGTTCCCGGTGCGCCGCGGGACCGAGGACAACCCGACGGAATTCGTGGAGGCGTGGTCCGCGCTCGACGTCGGCGTGGATCGGCGTGCACCCTTGGGCGAGCTGTATGAGCAGTCGATGATCGACGAGATCGTCGGCGGCCTCGACGTGGCGCAGCGCTGGGGTGTGGAAGAGGGCCAGTTGGCGCTCGCATCCCGGATCATCAACAGCCAGGTCATCAACCGCCTGGTGCGCGAATATGTCGATGGGGTTCGCCCGGCGGCGGAAACGGTCGCGTTGATGAACGAGGAATTGGGCGCGATCGAGTAAGCCAATTCAGCGTCGGGCGGGGGCTTTGCCTCGCCCGGTCAAACGGCTCGGGGGCCGTGACATCGGCCCCCGGACATCCCCCCTTTTTGCCCATCGGGAGCACGCGCCCCATGACCGAAACAGCCACACCGCCAAAGGGCACAGGGCCGCTTGCCAAGCGCGAGGCGCGATTGGCCTGGAGCCTTTTGTTGCCGACACTGACCGCCGTGATGTTGGTGGTGTTGTTGCCGCTTCTCGCGATCCTGTGGATTTCGTTCAAACCCGTGGGTCTGGCCGATCTGCGCCCCGCCGCCCCGGTGGTGCGCGAGGATGTGCGCAATATCGGCGAGGCGGATCAATTGATCCGCTACCGTATTCGCAACCCCAGTCAGGATGACCCGATTGGCGATGTGGTGCTGCGCGATCTGTTGCCGGAGGGGGTGACGCTTTTGCAATTGCCCGAGGCCTGCACGGTGGAGGGCGCCGCGCTGACGTGTCGGTTCGAGACCCTGCCTGCGGGCGAGCGTGTGACACTTGAGATCCCGGCCGAGTTTGACGCGGTGCTTGAAGATGCCATCGAGGATGACACGCCGGTTTTGATCACCGGGGATGTGACGAATGTCCTGACCAGCGGTGAATTCACGCTTGATAATTTCCGCGCCATTTTCGATGCGCGCGAGTTCTGGTCGGTGATCTGGGCCACGTTGTTCTACACGGTGGTGGGCACCATCGGCGCGTTGGTGGTTGGGCTTTTCGCGGCGCTTTTGCTGAACCTGAGTTTCAGGGGGCAGGGGATTTTGCGGGGCCTTTACCTGTTCCCCTATGTGGCCCCGGTGATCGCTGTTGCGTTTTCGTGGGTGATCCTGTTCGATCCAACGTCTGGATCGATCAACGCGCTTTTGGTGCAGATGGGCGTGGTGGACGCGCCGGTGAATTTCTTCGGCGTGCGGCCCAACGCGTTGATCATGGTGACGGTGTTCGAGATCTGGCGGTATTTCCCGTTGTCGTTCCTGTTCATCCTGGCGCGGATGCAGAGCATTGATACCGACATGTACGAGGCGGCGGATGTGGACGGGGCGACGCCGTTCCAGAAATTCCGGTATTTGTCGTTGCCGATGTTGATGGGCATTTTGAGCGTGCTGTTCTTGTTGCGGTTCATTTGGACGTTCAACAAGTTCGACGACATCTTCCTTTTGACCGGGGGCAATGCGGGCACGCGGACCTTGACGGTGAATGTCTATGAGCAAGCCTTTGCGGTCAGCAACATTGGCGCGGGCGCGGCAGTTGCGGTGGTGATCCTGTGCTGTTTGCTGGCGTTTTCGTGGTTTTTCTTCCGGTTCATGTCGCGGGAGGAGGGGTTGTGAGCGGTCTTGCGCAGCAAGTGAAACCTCCAGTGGAGGTTTCAAGCGAACAACGGGC
>CAZPJO010000186.1:749-5443 GCA_964586895.1 uncultured Roseicyclus sp. | reverse complement strand
TGCTTCATGCGGGCGGTGACCTCCTGGCCCACGTAGCAGCCCTTGCGATGATCGACGCCGGACAGACGATCGAACCCGGCCTCAAGTATATACGTCTCGTTCGGAATCAGCTCGACGCCGGTTTCGGGCACGCAGGCCGCCACGCGCAGCACGTCCCAATCGATGACCGGGTCGCCGCCGCCGGCCCCATAGGCCCGCCAACCAAGCGATCCGTCGCGCGGGTCCGGATGGGCGCCAACGGGGGGCGTGCCAAGGCCGCGCGTGACGTCGAGGCCCGCCTCTTCGATGACCACATCGGCGCGCAGGCGATACATGTTCAGCCGCTGCGCGAGGCCGGGGGCGAGGTCGGTCTTCACGTCGAGCAGGATGTCATCGCCGCGATCGAGCAGGAAGAAATCGGCAAGGTATTTGCCCTGCGGTGTCAGAAGTGCCGCATAGGTCAGCCCGTCGCCCGGATCGCGCGTCACCAGACCCTTGAGAAAGCCATGCGCATCGGCCCCGCCAATGCGCAGAAGTGTCCGGTCTTCTGCCCGTTCGCCTGCCATGTGTTCACCCCGTTTGATCGCTTGGATCACAGCTAATCATGCGCGCGTGTCTGCGCAACGTTGACCGTCCATGGGGGGCGAGATACCTCTGAGCGGTCGCAGCCCATTTCACCCGGAGATCCCGCAATGACCCTTTCCAACGGCCGCCATTACCTTGCCATCCCCGGCCCCTCGGTCATGCCGGATCGGGTGTTGCAGGCGATGCACCGGGCCGCGCCGAACATCTATCGCGGCGCGTTGGTGGATATGGTCGCGGGGATCGTGCCGGACCTCAAAGCGGTCGCGCGGACCGAGCACAACGTGGCGATGTATATCTGCAATGGGCATGGCGCGTGGGAGGCGGCGCTGGTCAACACGCTGTCGCGCGGGGACAAGGTCCTGGTGCTGGCCACGGGGCGGTTCGGGATCGGCTGGGGCCAGATGGCCCACGATCTGGGCGCGGAATGCGAGGTGCTGGATTTCGGCATGCACGCCGATATCGACATGGGCCAGGTGGCGCAGGCGTTGGAGGCGGACAAGGATCACGCGATCAAGGCGGTCCTGGCGGTGCAGGTGGACACCGCGACCTCGGTCAAGAACGACATCGCGGCCCTGCGTGGCGTGTTGGACGCGGCCGGGCATCCGGCCTTGCTGTTTTCGGACAACATCGCCTGCCTTGGGTGTGACGCGTTCGAGATGGATGCATGGGGCGTTGATGTGATGGTCACGGGCAGCCAGAAGGGGTTGATGACACCGCCGGGCATGGCGTTTGTCTATTTCAACGCCAAGGCGGATGCGGCGCGCGAGCGGGCCAACATGGTCACGCCCTATTGGGATTGGCGGCCCCGGATCGACCCGGACTATTTCTATCGCTACTTCTGCGGCACGGCGCCGACGCATCACCTTTATGGATTGCGCACGGCGCTTGACATGATCGTGCATGAAGAGGGGCTGACGCAAGTCTGGCGGCGGCACGAGGTGCTGGCCGAAGCGGTCTGGTCGGCGCTTGAGGTCTGGGGCCAGGCGGGCCCGGTGCGCGCCAACATCACCGAGCGCGACAAGCGCAGCCATGCGGTTACGCTGGTCAATTTCGGGCCCGGCAACGGCCTTCGTCTGCGGGAATGGATGGAGGCGAATTACGGCGTCACGCTGGGTGTGCCGCTGGATGGGTTGGATGCGCCGGATGATTATTTGCGCATCGGCCATATGGGCCACGTGAACGCGCATATGGTTTTGGGCGTATTGGCGGGCCTGCAGGCAGGCATGGCCGCGTTGCAGATCCCGCACGGGCCGACGGGTCTGGAAGCGGCGATGAAGGTTGTGGCCGAGGCCGCCTAGGAGGAGGCGTCGGACAGCGCGCGGGGCAGGGCCTTGGCGAAATGGTCCAGAGCCTGATCCGGGGCGCAGGACACGCGGATGCAGCGATCTTGCGGCGCGACAAACGGCATGCGGACGAAAACCCCCTGCGCAACAAGCGACGCCAGCGCCGCGCGGGCGAAATCGCCGCCGCGCCTGCAGTCAATTGTGACGAAATTCGTAGCCGACGGCAGCGGCGTCAGGGCGTTGTCGCGGGCGATTGCGCCGATCCGGTCGCGCGCGGCGGCGATGCGGGCCACGGTGTCGGAGAGATAGGCCTGATCCTGCAAAGCGGCGAGCGCCGCGGCCTGCACCACGCGGCCCATGCCGAAATGGTTGCGGATCTTGCCGAAAGCGGTGACGAAATCGGCCGCCGCCAGCGCGTAGCCCACCCGCAACCCGGCAAGACCGTAAGCCTTGGAAAAGGTGCGGAACCGGATCACGCGCGGATGGGTCAGGTCAAGCGGCGGGATCGCATCCGCAGGCGCAGTATCGGCATAGGCTTCGTCGAGGGCAAGGACGCAGCCCTCGGGCAAGTGGGCGATCATGCGCTGCACGGCTTTCACGCCATGCCAGGAGCCCATCGGATTGTCGGGATTGGCGAGATAGATGAGCTTGGCGTCAACCTCTGCCGCCTTGGCGATCAGGGCGTCGGGGTCTTCATGGTCGCCATTGTAGGGCACTTTGTGGAGCGTGCCGCCGAAACCCGCGACATGGTAGTTGAACGTCGGGTAGGCCCCATCGGAGGTCACGACCGCATCCCCCGGCCCCACCAGAAGCCGGACAAGATAGCCAAGCAGACCATCTATCCCTTCGCCCACAACCACACATTCAGGCGCGATGCCATGGTGCGCGGCCAGCGCGTGGCGCAGGTCATGCACCTCCGGATCGCCATACATCCATGCGTCGCCCGCCGCCGCTGCCATCGCGGCAATGGCACGCGGGCTGGGTCCGAAGACGCTTTCGTTCGCGCCAAGGCGGGCGGCAAAGGCCGATCCCCGGGCGCGTTCCTGCGTTTCGGGGCCGATGAAGGGCACGGTGGACGGCAGGGATTGGGCAAGGTCGGTATAACGAGGCATGGTCATACGTCTTCGTTTGCCGATTTTTCCCCGCCCGGCAAGGGGGATGGGGGCCCATATTGAGCTCATGCAACCCAACAGACGACAATTTTTGATCCTTGGCACAGCGGCGGCGACCGCGCTGCGTCTGGGGCCGAGTATCGCCACACGCGCCGGAGGACGGCGGGTTCTGACCCTGGTTTACGACAAGGGGTTGGGCATGATGCGTGCCGTGGATCGTGTCGTGCCCTAGGCGATCAGTAGCTGTCTTCTTCTAGGAACCGGCGGTTGACCCAACCGCGTTGCACCCCGTTCCAGAACACCAGGCACCAGTTTGGATAGGTTTCAAGCTGCTGCTGTTGTGCCGCGCTCAGCGCGAAGTATTGCTGTTGGGTGACGGTGGGCACGCAATATTCGATCTGCACCCCGCGCGCATTGTGCGGCAGCGCGTCGATCACGAAGTAATTCGTGCCCGGCCCGACCCGCGTGTTCAGCACATCGTTGGACGCCACGTTGAACACGCGCCACGCGTCGGGGCCATCGGCGGTGGCATGGGCCGTGGGCGCAAAAGCGGCCAGAAGGGTGGCGACAAGGGTGAGGCGTGCACACAGAGCTTTCATATCGGCGGTCCTTGGTGTTGTGGAGGCCCGGCCAGCCTAACGGCAAGCGGCTGGCCGGCTCAATGCCGGGGTGTTTTAACGTTTGGAATCAGTGCGATTGCGCGAGGAACCGGGCATTCACCCAGCCGCGAACATAGCCCTGATGGCTGATCTGGCACCAGCGCGAGGGGCCGCGCGTTGTCGGTATCACGGTGCAATTGTGCAGCTGCACGCCATAGCCGTTATAGGGCAACGTGTACACAATGTGGTTACGGACGCCGGGCCCTTGCCGGACGTTGAGGACATCGTAAGAGGCCACGCTGTGAACGTGATACCAGGAGTAATTGTTGTAATGCCCCCAGTCGCTGTGGCCGTGCCCGTGGTAATTCACGGGGTGGTTGGTCGGGGGCACGTCCCAGCCGTAATCGGTGGCGGATGCGGAGGTGGCCGTGACTGACAGGGCGGCGACAAGGGCGAGAGAAATGGCTTTGAAGAAACGCATGGGAAAAGTCCTCGGGGTTGAATGCCTTGGACTGATCTTCAGGCGAAACACAGTGTTTCCTCAATGGAGGTTTTCCCGACCGATAGGGACGGGGCCGTGATATGCATCGGCCCCGCGTCGCGTGTCAGCCGACCTCGGCCAGACGCGCGAGCGCTTCTTTCAGGCGGGCTTCCTCTTCCTCGCGGGCGGCAAGGTTTTCGCGGGTTTCCTCGACCACTTCGGGCGGCGCGCTTTCGGCGAACTTCGGGTTGTTGACGCGCCCGCGCAGACCGCCCAATTCCTTGGCGAGTTTGCCGAGCGTCTTTTCCAGCCGCGCCTTTTCCTCGTCCACGTCGATCAGGTCGGCAATGGGCAGCGCAAAGGTGCCGCCGTCCACGGCGATGGTGACGGCGCCTTTGGGGAGGCTGTCGGTCGGGGTCACTTCCGACAAGCGTGCGAGGCGGGTGATCATGGCGGCGTTGCGGTCAAAGGCGCCCTGCCCCGCGTCGTCGAGATCGGATTGCAGAAGCTGCACCTTGAGGCCGGCGGGCACGTGCATCTGCGCCCGGACCGAACGGATTTCCTCGATCAGGGAGATGACCCAACGCATTTCGCGTTCGGCGGCGGCGTCGGGTAGCTCTGCGACGTATTTCGGCCAATCGGCGTGGATGAGGGG
>CAZPJO010000186.1:374-739 GCA_964586895.1 uncultured Roseicyclus sp. | reverse complement strand
CGATTTCGCCCCAAAGCTCTTCGGTGATGAAGGGCATGGTGGGGTGCAGCAGGATCAGGCATTGGTCGATGACCCAGGCCATCGTCGCGCGGGTCTCGGCGATGACGGCATCGTCGCCGGACGCAAACAGCGGCTTGGCGAATTCCAGATACCAGTCGCAGACTTTGCCCCAGACGAATTGATAAAGACCATTGGCGGCGTCGTTGAACCGGTAGGCTTCGAGGGCTTCATCATGGGCGGCGCGGGCGCGGGCGGTCTCGGACACGATCCATTTGTTGACCGTTTGGGTGACGACGGACGGGTCGAAATCGGCCTGCGGCTTGCATTCGTTCATCTCGGCAAAGCGCGCAGCGTTCCAAAGCTTG
>CAZPJO010000186.1:0-364 GCA_964586895.1 uncultured Roseicyclus sp. | reverse complement strand
TAGCCCGCGATGCGGTCCTTGCTGAGCTTCAGGTCGCGGCCCATGGCGGCCATCGACGTCAGCGTAAAGCGCACGGCATCGGCACCGTATTCGTCGATGAGTTCGAGCGGGTCGAGGACGTTGCCGGTGGATTTCGACATCTTCTTGCCCTTCTCGTCGCGGACGAGCGCATGGACGTAGACGTCCTTGAAGGGGATGTCGCCCACAACGGCGAGTTGCATCATCATCATCCGGGCGACCCAGAAGAAGATGATGTCGAAGCCGGAGATCAGCGTCGAGGTGGGAAAGTATTTGGCGAGTTCAGGCGTTTGTTCGGGCCAGCCGAGGGTGCCGATGGGCCAGAGGCCGGAGGAAAACCAGGTGT
>CAZPJO010000185.1:0-5462 GCA_964586895.1 uncultured Roseicyclus sp. | reverse complement strand
CCGCTGACCTCCTGCATGCCATGCAGGCGCTCTCCCAGCTGAGCTAAGGCCCCATCGGTGGTGCGGTTTAAGGCCGGGCGGCGGACCGTGCAAGCGAAAAAATCGCCCCACGCCACGCTGTTCCGGCCTTACCCCAAATCAGTCGTCGTCGCTGCCCTCTGCGGCAACATCGGCCAGATCATCAAGCGCGACGGTATCCTCGTCGGCATCGTCGTCCAGCACATCATCATCGTCGATATCGGCATCGGCTTCTTCTTCGATGTCGATATCATCTTCGAGAACCAGATCCTCTTCCTCGGACTCCGCTTCCTTGGCTTTGGTCGCAGCTTTGTCGGCGACAAGGCTCTGCGCGCCGCCTTTGCCGGTCTCAAGCACGACAACCTCGCCCGTATACGGGCTGACGATCGGACTTGCGCCCAGATCGTAGAAACGTTTTCCGGTGGTGGGACAGACGCGTTTAACGCCCCATTCCTCTTTGGGCATGACACCCCCTTGCATAAATCGGTATCGCGGGATGCGGTCGTCTGACATAGTGTCAGAGGACTGTCAAAGGCTTTCCCCAAACCCGCCTGAGAGGTTTCATTTGGCAACGCGCGCGCCCGGTTCAAACCCCGTCACGCTTCATGTGCTTCCCGGCGACCCTCCGGTGGAGGTTCTCGTGCGGCGCAATGCCCGTGCCAGACGGTTTTCCCTCCGGGTCAGCCGCGCCGACGGGCGCGTCTCGCTAAGCCTGCCGACATGGGCGCCCGAGGCCGAGGCCCTGGCGTTCCTCAAGGCGCGTGAAGATTGGGTGCGCCAGCATCTCGACCGCGCGCCCGGGGTGCAACGCGCGCAGATCGGCGCGCAGATCCCCGTTTGTGGCGCGCCGCGCGATGTCGTTGCCGGGCCGGGCCGGGCCGCGCGTTTTGCCGAAGGGCGCATCGAAGTGCCCGAAGGCCCGCGCGAAGGCCCGCGCATCAAGGCGCTCCTGACCGCCATGGCCCGCGACCGGCTGGATGCCGCCGTGACCCACCACGCCGCGGCCCTTGGCCGACCCTTTGGCCGGATCACGCTCCGCGACCCGCGCTCGCGTTGGGGCAGTTGCTCGTCCAAGGGCGACCTCATGTTCTCCTTCCGGCTCATCATGGCGCCGCCCGAGGTGCTCGATTATGTCGCCGCCCACGAGGTCGCGCATCTGGCCGAGATGAACCATTCCGACCGCTTCTGGGCCGTCTGCCGCAGGCTCTGTCCCGGCACCGACATCCATCGGCGCTGGATCAAGCAAAATGGAGCCGACCTCCTGGCCTGGCGCTTTGACGGAGATCCCACCTGACATGTTGATGAACCCCCGCCCGACCGAGACCGGCGCCGCCGTGGCCCATGACCGCGTCTACCGCGCCCTACGCTCGCGCATCATGTACGGCGAGGTCGGCCCGGGTCAGGCGATGACCCTGCGCGGTCTGGGCCGCGAATTCGGCGTCTCCATGACACCCGCGCGCGAAGCCGTCCGCCGTCTGGTCAGCGAAGGCGCGCTGTTTCTGTCGACCTCGGGCCGGGTCTCCACCCCCGAGCTTTCCAACGAACGCATCGAAGAACTCGCCGCCCTGCGCGCCCTGCTGGAGCCGGAGTTGGCCTCCCGCGCCCTGCCGCGCGCCCACCCCGCCCTGATCGACCGGATGGAGGCGATCAACGCGCAAATCGCGCAGGTCATCGCGCGCCGCGACGCTGTGGGCTACATCCGCACCAACCTCGAATTCCACCGCACCCTCTATCTGCGCGCCCAAGCCCCCGCCATGCTGGCGCTCGCCGAAACCGTCTGGCTCCAAATGGGCCCGACCATGCGCGCGCTCTATGGGCGCCTTGGCCGCACCGAAGCCCCCCCACACCACCGGCTGATCCTATCCGCCCTGCAAGCCGGCGACGAACCGGGCCTGCGACTGGCCCTGCGCGCCGACGTCACGCAGGGGCTACGGCTTCTGGCGAATTAGGTTTGGGTGAAGGCCTGCCATTGGGCACAGTCAAAAACCTGCCAAAACCGTACGGGATTTGCCGAGGGGTTTTGCCCGCACCAACGGCTTGATCTTGGGGGCGGCGGGATGAGGTGACAAAAACGACCGTTTTTGCCACTCCTAACTCGTTGCAATCGACTTTAGCCCAACTGCGGAAAACGCCCGTTTCGTCCTGCCATGAGAACAGCTGCGCATCGCATCAAGTCGGTGCAACGCGTGCTGGCTCGACCGGCAACTACGTCTGCCGCAAACCGTTAAAATTCCCCTAACAAAAATAGAAATATCCATACATATCCGTGCTATAACCCCTTTGCTCACGCGTGAGCACAGGGGCCACTTCGAGGTCTCCCTCCTTAATGATCACGCATGGATCGCTCCATCCCCGCACGCCAAAGCCGCCTCGCGGACCGCTTCCGAATAGGTCGGATGCGCATGGCACGTCAGCGCCAGATCTTCGGCAGACGCGCCAAATTCCATCGCCACGCAAATCTCGTGGATCAAATCGCCCGCCATCGGCCCGATGATATGCGCCCCAAGAATGCGGTCGGTTTCCTTGTCCGCAAGGATCTTCACAAACCCGTCGCCCGCGAAGTTGGCCTTCGCGCGACCGTTGCCCATGAAGCTGAACTTGCCGACCTTGTAGGCGCGCCCCGCCTCCTTAAGGCTTTCTTCGGTCTCGCCCACATTGGACACTTCGGGATGGGTATAGATCACGCCCGGGATCACCCCGTAATTCACGTGGCCATGCTTGCCCGCGACAACTTCCGCGGCGGCCATGCCCTCGTCCTCGGCCTTATGGGCCAACATCGGCCCCTTGATCGCGTCACCAATGGCCAGCACCCCGTCCACGGATGTTCGGTATTGCCCGTCGACCTCGATCTGCCCGCGCTCCGACATTTTCACGCCAAGCGCCTCCAGCCCCAGCCCGTCGGTGAACGGCCTACGCCCCGTCGCCACAAGCACCACATCGGCATCCAGCACCCCTTCGCTGTCATCCTTGCGCAGCTTATAGGTCACCTTCGCCTTCGTCTTCGTCGCATCGACCTTCTGCACGGCCGCGCCAAGCGTGAAGCTCAACCCCTGCTTGGTCAGAAGCTTCTGGAATTGACGCGAAACCTCCGCATCCATTCCCGGCGTGATGTGGTCAAGGAACTCGACCACCTGCACCTCGCTCCCGAGCCGCGCATAGCCCGACCCAAGCTCAAGCCCGATCACACCGGCCCCGATCACCACCATCTTCTTGGGGATCTTCGGCAGGCTCAGCGCGCCCTCGCTGTCCACCACGACCTTCTGATCGATCTCGATCCCCGGAAGGCTCGACGGCTCCGACCCGGTCGCCACGATGATATGCTTGGCCTCGTGAACGGCGTCCCCCACCTTGACCTTGCCCGGCTCTGGGATCGATCCCCAGCCCTTCAGCCAGTCGATCTTGTTCTTCTTGAACAGAAATTCGATGCCCTTGGTGTTCTGACCGATCACGTCGTCCTTGTAGGCCTGCATCTGGGTCCAGTCGACGGACGGCGATTTGCCCTTCAGGCCCATCTTGGCAAAATTGTGCTCGGCCTCATGCAATTGGTGGCTGGCATGCAGCAGGGCCTTCGACGGGATGCACCCGATGTTCAGGCAGGTGCCGCCCAATGTCTCCCGTCCCTCGACGACGGCGGTCTTCAGGCCCAATTGCGCGCAGCGGATCGCGCCGACATATCCACCAGGGCCGGAGCCGATAACGATGACATCATAGCTGGACATGGGGGGCCTCCTGCGGCGATCCAATTGTTACCCCGAACCTATGAAGCAATAGCCCGCCCAACAACCTTAAGTTGCCCACCGCGCCTGCGTGTCGCGGAAAAACCACGTCTGCGCCGTCGCCTGTGATCACAAATCACGGATCAGGGGATCAGAGCCGCCAGAATCATCGCAAGCGTGGCCGCAAACCCGACAAACCAGATCAAACTGCGCCACGGCACCCAACCAAAGGCATAGGCCGGCACATACAACACCCGCGCCACAAGGTAGATCCACGCGCAGGCGGCCGTGAATGGCGTGGATTGCGCGCCAAGTGTCACCACCACCACCGCAATGGTGAACAGGATCAGCGCCTCGAAATGGTTGTTCATCGCCCGGATCAACCGTCCGGTGCGCGGGCTCACCTGCTCTGCGATGGTTCCGCCCGAACGTCCGGCATCGCGCGGGGACAGCGTCTTGCCGGTCCCGACTTCCAGGTTCGTCGGCACAGCCATCAGCGCAAATTGCGCCGCCTGCAACAGCGCGGCGAGGGCAAGAACGGTCAACTCTGGCGTCATTCGGACCTCATCTGGATTGATCGTAAGACACGACCCATATCGCACACGCCAAATCCCCATGCACAGAGCGCGCCGCCCGCACATCCGCCGTGGGTCGTCACAGAGCCCGGGTCAAGCGACGTCGGGCTCGAACGTCAACGCCGCGCCGTTGATGCAATGGCGCGTCTTGCCCTGAACCGTCAGGATATGACCCAAATGACTACCACAGCGGCGGCAATGCGTTTCCATCAATGCCGGCGTCGTCGCCATGTCTTCGGTCCCGCCGTATTCCGCCGGCAAGATGTCGATCCCCGTCAGGGTGGTATTCACGAACGAATGGTCGAAGAAAACCCAGCCCACGAACAGCACTTCCTTGTAGGTGTTGTCATATATCGGAAGGTCGCAGCCCCGGCACGAATAGGTCCCGTCGCGTTCCTCTTCCCAGAGCTCAGAGCTGAACCGTGGCTCCGTTCCGACCTCCCTCAGGATGCGATATTCCTCGTCGCTCAACATCTCGCGCCATTCGGCTTCGGTGCGTGTGACCTCGTAGGTATAATCCTCCGAAGTAATGATCGCTTGCGCCTCAGCCGTGCGGGCGAACTGTGTCGAACCCAATGCGGCCAACGTCGCAGAGCCGAGGAAGGCCCGCCGGCTGGTCACGTGTTTCTCGTCTTGGGTCATGTGCGAAACTCCTATTCTCAAAGCAATCGTCATACATTCATCCACCATCTGTAAACACACAAGTGCGGGAGGCTTCGTGATGTGACGCCTGAAGAGCAGTGAAAAACTCCGATCCGATCACGTCATAAACTGTTTTATATATATTTTTTGCAGTTCCAGGTGCTTTTCCTGGGCCATTCCACGCCCGATTTGATTACGAGAGCAACAATATTAATGCGCAAACATCGTCGCAAAGTGTCCATTTTTGCTGACACATTAAGCCAATCCGTATTTGTAGACGCCCCTCGACAGCACGCCCATAACGGCGAACGCCGCCCCCTTGTCCGGAGCGGCGTTGCCTCGCAAAGCATTCAAAAGCGCATTGTTCAATTGAGCGCGCGGGCTTCCTACAGATCCATCAGCAACCGCCGCGGATCCTCCAGCGCCTCTTTCACCCGCACGAGGAACGTCACCGCGCCTTTGCCGTCCACAATCCGGTGGTCATAGCTGAGCGCCAGATACATCATCGGGC
>CAZPJO010000184.1:4208-5473 GCA_964586895.1 uncultured Roseicyclus sp. | reverse complement strand
CGGCGATCTGCGGGCCAAACAGGCGCGCATCGCACATCATGCCGGGCAGCAGCAGCAGGGGGGTGTTCATGGCTCAGGCCTTTCTGCGGCAAGTCTTATGGCGTGGTTTGTCATCTGAACACGCAGGTTTTGCAAATGGGGCGATGACGCAGTAAGCCTGCCGCGGATATTGCGGTTCTCCGCAAAATGAACGGCGCGAAGAGGGACGATGGCACGCTTGCTTTTGATGGAAGACGACGCGCTGCAAAGGGCGCAGATCGTGGAAATGCTGGAACAGGCCGGGTACGATGTTGTCGCCTGTCACACCGCCAGCGAAGCGCTTGTGCGCGCCACGCAAGAGCCGTTCGACCTGATCATTACCGATATCATCGTCAAGATGGATGGGCGTTTTGCGCCGGATGGTGGCATCAGCCTGATCGGGCATTTGCGGCGTATGCCCTTGAACAGCGCGACCAAACGCACGGTCCCGATCCTTGCGGTGTCCGGCACGTTCAAGAATCCGGGGATGGAAACGATCCTGACCACCGCTGTTCAGGTCGGGGCCACGGCACAGATGCCGAAACCCCTGCACAAGGGGGCCTTGCTGTCGATGCTCGACAGGATGCTGACGCGCAAGGCCGAGGATTAAAGCAATCACAGGGTCAGGCTTTGAAGTTTCGCATCGAGGAACGGCAACAGCGTTTGGCAGAGCGCGATCACCTGCGCGGAGGGGCGGCGCGGACGCACGCTTTGGCAGTCCAAGACGCCCCATGGCTGTCCCCGGCAGGTCAATCGCAGGTGTAGCGCGGCCGCCATTTCGCGCCCCTCCAGCAAGCTTGCGCGTCCTGTCGGGGCGAGCGCGCACAAAGCTTGGGTCAGATCGAGGGCTGCGGGGGCCTCAGATCGGCTGAGAACGGGCACAGGCGGCGCGGCGCGATCCGCGACCACACCCAGCGCCGGATCACCGGCCCGCCACAGATCCGACCAATCCGCCGCATCGCCCAACGCGCTTGCGCGGGACAGGCGTTTCGCCTCGGCCATGACCCGTGTATCGGACCCGCCCGGCGCGGGGGCCTGCCACATCACGACATGGTCATAGCCGGTCACGCGGTGCACGAAGCGGGCCAATGCGGAGGCGAGATCGGCGATTGTGTCCAGCGGCAGAAACTGCGCCATGGCGGAGCGCGCGACCTCGTGCACCGGCGTGGCCCCAAGCTCGGACGGCAGGCGCGGGGACAGTTCGATCACATGGAGCGCGCCGGAGGCCATGGCGCGCAGGTTGTGGT
>CAZPJO010000184.1:1466-4198 GCA_964586895.1 uncultured Roseicyclus sp. | reverse complement strand
CGAGCGCGCCGGTATCGGACATCTCGACCGAAGATGTCGCGAAATCGGGATGGGCGGCGGCATTGCGCAGCGCGTGCCAGACCTCTCGCGCCAAGAGATCGCGCGCGTCCGCACCAAGCAAATCCGCTGGCGCGTGGCCGAAGCCATCGGCGCAATTGGCGCTGGCGTGCGTGATCCGCGCGCTGTCGGGGTCGATGGCGATCAGGCTGGCGAAGGGTTGGTGTTGCACGAAATGGGGGGTGGTCTGGGTCATGGGGCCACGATGGCGCAGCGGCGCGTCCGCGTCCATGGTGCAGGCTCAGCCTGGCAAACGGGCAAAGACATCGCCGGAGTTCGCGGCATCGGGCAGGTTGGTCAGCAAGGCGGTGGCATTGGCATGGCTCATCCACCGCTTGCTTTGCAGGCGATGATCCTCGCCCAGGCTGAAGTTGAACCGGTAGGGCCCCAGCGCCGCCAGCCGGTCGAGACAGGCAAGCCCAACCGCGCGTTGCACGGTTGTGATCTCGAAGGAAAGCGCGGGAATGGGATGCGACAGACCCCTGAGCGCCTCAAGTTCGAACCCTTCGACGTCCTGTTTCACGAAATCCGGCATGCCATGGGCCGCGATCAGGGCGTCAAGCGTGGTCACAGGCACGGTGATCTCGGTGTCCCAGCGTTCCCCCTGCCACGACGGGGTCCCGCTCGCGGCCTCGATCAACGGGCGATGGGCGGTGGAGACGGTCGGATTGGCGGAATTGACGAAAAGCGACACATGGCCGGGCGTGGCCCCGATGGCTGATTGCAGCAGCGTCGCGCCCGGTTTGCGCCCGTGGATCAGGCGCAGGGCGCGGAACACCTTTGGCTGCGGCTCCAACGCGACGACGCGCGCGCCCAGGCGCAGGAAGCTGCCGGTGCGGTCGCCGACATGGGCCCCGATGTCGAAAGCAAGCCCGCCGGGGCGCACGAATTGCACGTTGAGCGCATCCATCCGCGCGGTGCGATCCGCGTCGCGGTAATAGACATCGAACGAGCGGCGCAGGTTGATCATAGCGCGTTCAACACGCCGCTGGCCGTGCGGGCGGTGTCGGCCCATGTCGGCAGGGCATCCCCGGCTTCGCGCGCGGCAGTGGTCATGGCGGCGCGCATCTGCGGGTTCGAAAGGATGGATCGAAGGGCGGCGGCCAGCGCGGTAACATCGCCCACAGGCACCAGAAGGCCCGCATCCTTCGGGACGGTCTGGGGTACCGCGCCGGTGGCACAGGACACAATCGGCAGGCCGCGGGCGAGGGCCTCGTCGAAGACGATCCCATAGCCTTCGTAACGTGTGGCCAGGGTGAAGAGCGTGGCCTGCGCGTAAAGCGGTTCGAGGTCATCCTGCGCCACCCGGCCCGCGAGCGTCACGCGCCCGCTCAGGTCAAGGGTGCGGACAAGATCGGCCAGCGCATCGGCATGGGCCGGGTCATGGGCCCCGCCGACAATCGTAGCGCGCCAGTCAAGGTCGGTGATCTGCGCCAATGCGTGTAGAAGCGTGTCGTGGCCCTTGCGCGGGTGCAGGATGCCAACAGACAGGATACGCGGCGGATCGGTTGGCGCATGCGGCAGGGTCGGGCGCTTGGTGCCAGGCCGCGCGATGGTGATCTTGGCGGGCGGCACGTCGTATTCTGTGGTCAGGATATGGGCCGTATGCGGGCTTGGCACCAGCACTCGGGTGGCCAGCGCGAGGTTGTCGCGTTCGGTCTTGAACAGATGCGCTTTGGTCGCCGGATCAAGGCCGGTTTCCGCCGCAAGCGGATGGTGGATCATGGCGACGATGGGCGCGCGCACGCGGGCCAGCCCCTCGGTCGCGATGGAGCCATAGACCAGCCCATCGAGGATCAGCGCGCGCTCGCCCGGCAAGTCCACAAGCGCGTCGATCGCGTGGTCCATATGTGCAGCGGATGGGATCGGAAAGCTGTCGCCAAGTTCGATGTGTTCGACATCATGGCCCAGATCGCGCAGGCCGTGCAGCAGGCGCCGCTCGTAGATATAGCCGCCGGTCAGGGTGGCGATGTCTCCGGGGATGGCAAAGGCGGCCTGGCGCATCATGCGAGTTGCTCCGGTGCATAATTGGTGAGGACACGGCGTTCGATCCAGCCGACGCCGCCGTAGCCGATCACGGCGATCAGGGTGGTCAGAACAACGGCGCTCCACAGCATGTCGTAATCCGACAGCGACGCCGAAAGCGCCATCAACGCGCCAAGGCCGCTCCCGGTCGCCAGCCATTCGACGACGGTCACGGCCAGGATCGAGGCGGGCACATTGATGCGCGCGGCGGCGAAAAAGGCGGGCAGCATCGCGGGAATGCGGACATGGCGCAGGATGGCAATGGGCGAGGCCGCGTAGGAGCGCATGACATCGGTCGCCCGCCCCGGAGCCTGCCGCAGGCCGTGCACACATGCGATGAGCGTGGGGAAAAACACCATGATCGCGATGAGCGTCACGGTGCCCACGGCCCCGCGCCCCAGCAAAAGGACCACAAGCGGCGCGGTTGTGATGATCGGCACGGAGCGTAGCGCGATAGCGAGCGGCATGGCGGTATTGGCAAGCGCGGGCGCGAGGACCAATGCCATGGCCAGCGTGGCACCGGCCAGAAGGCCTGCGAGATAGCCGGGGGCAAGGTACAAGAACGTCTCGGACAACGCGCCTGACAAGGCGGCGCGCGTCTGCGCCGCGTCGGGGGCGAACACCAGCGCCTCAAGCAGGTCGTCGGGGCG
>CAZPJO010000184.1:0-1456 GCA_964586895.1 uncultured Roseicyclus sp. | reverse complement strand
CCTCCAGCCCGCCCCACCACAGCGCAAGGATCATGCAGGTGCAGACCACAGCCATTGCAAATGCTGCCAGGGGGTGGCGCCCGGCGGCTGCGGGGGCGGCAAGGATCACGGGGGGGTCTTCCGTCAGGATCACGCGCGCGGCGTGGCCGATGGCGAGATAGGCGGTGACGGCGATGATTGTGGCCAGGGTTGCAAGGGCCCAGGTCATCTCGACATTCATGTCGCGCATGGCGCGGATCGTCAGCACGCCCATGCCGCGCTCGGCCCCGGTGAATTCTCCGACCATGGCCCCGAGAAAGGCGGCAGGTGCCGCGATTTGCAGGCCCGCAACGAGATAGGGCAGCGAGGCCATGGCCCGCACCCGGATCAGCGCGGTGATCCGCCCGCGCCCGTAGCTGCGCACCAGGTCGAGCCAGTCCGATGGCACGGCGCGCAAACCCACGAGCAAGGGAATGAGGGTGGTGTAGTAGACGGCAAGGGCCGCAAGCGTGATCTGCGGGCCGGTGCCGGGACCAAAGAGGATGCGCAGGATCGGGCCGGTCGCCACCAGCGGCAGGCAGAACACGACAAGGGCCAGCGCGCGGATCATCATCTCGGACCGGGGCAGGGCGATGGCGAGGCCCGCCAGAAGGATCGCGGCACCATTGCCAAGCACGAAGCCTGCGGCGGCATTGCTCAGCGTGACGCCAAGCGCCCGCGCCATGAGGCCCGCGTTGTCGATCAGGTAAAGCAGGATCGCGGATGGCGCGGCCAGCACGAACGCACCGGAAAACAGATGCGCCAGCGCCTCCCAGATGGCGAGCGCGGCGACCGGCCCCAACCAGGATCGGACGCGGGTCATTGGGCCGCGTTCGGCAGCGTCTTGGCGACCCCTTGGGACAAGGCCGCGAAGGTGGCATCGACATATCCTTGAAACGCCTCGCTCGCCTTGAGGGTCGATGGGCGGGGGCGCGGCAGGTCGATGGCAAGGTCGGCCACCACGGATGCCGGACGCGGCGACAGCACAAGGATGCGATCCGACAAGGTCACGGCCTCGGTCACGGAATGGGTCACGAGCACGGTTGTGGTGCCGCGCGCCTCCCATATGCCGGGCAGATCGGCGGCCAGTTGCGCGCGGGTCAACTCATCAACCGCGCCGAACGGCTCATCAAGCAGCAGAAGATCGGGGTTTGTCGACAGCGCGCGCGCCATTGCCGCGCGTTGGCGCATCCCCCCCGACAGGGCCCCGGGCCGGGTAGCGGCGAAGCCGTCGAGCCCGACGAGGTGGATCAATTGCGCGATGTCGGTGGGTTTGCGCGGCTTGCGCGCCAGATCAAGCGCCAGTTCGATGTTCTGGCGCACGCTGCGCCAAGGCAGAAGCGACGGATCCTGAAACGCGACTGCAAGGCCCGCGCGGGCCAGCGTGTCGGCGGCGGGCGCGCCAGCGATGGTGAGCGTGCCGGAGGAAGGCTCCTCC
>CAZPJO010000183.1:4381-5511 GCA_964586895.1 uncultured Roseicyclus sp. | reverse complement strand
GTTGCAGACCTTGCCACCGTTCTGGAAACTGCGCACTTCCGGGTCGCGCCCCAGATTGCCGATCAGGATCACCTTGTTGACCGAGCCTGCCATGTGAATTCCCCCTGTATTAACCTTGCGTCCGGGCCCGCGATTCCGGCCCTCTGATTTGCGACGGTTAGACCACCGCATCTTGGTGAAGAAAACCCTAATCGCGGCGACACGGGCCAGCCTACTGGATCAAAGCCGCCATTGCCGCTATCCTGCACTCACTTATCCACAGTGTTCGCGAATTTTAGTGCCCCATTTCCGTCTGCTCCTCTGCCTGCCCGCGGCGCTTCTGCTGGCCGGCCCCGCCTTTGCCCAAAGCGGGCTCGACCGGCTCGACCGCATGATGGGCGTGCTCGACGGGCGCGCGGCCACGCAATACGAATTCTCCAACCGTCTGCGCCCCGACAGCGAGGTAGAACGTGGCCTGCCAAGCTATGAGGGGGGCTATGACGGCCCGTTTCTGGAGGTCGCTCGTTCGGCGGCGCGCCGCCATGGCATCCCCGAGGATATCTTCCTGCGCCTCGTGCAACAGGAATCCGCCTGGAACACCGAAGCCGTCAGCCACGCGGGCGCGCTTGGCCTTGCGCAGCTCATGCCCGGCACCGCCGCCCTGCTGGGGGTCGATCCGCTTGATCCGGTGGCCAATCTCGACGGCGGCGCGCGCTACCTCGCGCAACAATTCCGCCGCTTCGGGAATTGGCGACTGGCGCTGGCCGCCTACAACGCGGGCCCCGAAGCGGTGGAGGCCCACAACGGCGTGCCGCCCTTCGCCGAAACGCAGCATTACGTGCGGGTGATCCTTGGAAGTCGCGGCTAAGGGCGCAGCGATGGCCTGACGCGGGCTGAGGGTCGCATCAGATCGGCCTTGCTCCACGGATTGGAACGCTCAGGCGCGTTCGCCGCCTGCGGGTATCTTCAGAAACGCGCGTTGAAGTTTCCCGGCTTCGATGACGTTCAGCGGCCCGCCTCCCAAGCCGCAAAACCCGTTCCTCTTTACCTACCCGCGTGCGAAAAACCCACGAAGCATCCATCCATCGCAAAGTTGCGAGGAGGGGGCGCGCCAATCGTGCGCGGCCCCGAGGAGGGGGTGAACCCCGCGC
>CAZPJO010000183.1:0-4371 GCA_964586895.1 uncultured Roseicyclus sp. | reverse complement strand
GATCGGCCTTGCTCCACGGATTGGAACGCTCAGGCGCTCTCGTCGCCGCGGCTCGGGGGGGTCTTTGAAACAAACAGGTGTTGCATCTTTGCGGAGGCGATGATGTCCCGATCCAGCGCCGCAAGCACGCCTCGCACCTCTTCGGTATCCTCGTTCGCACGCGCGAACGCGTCCCGGTAGGCCTTGATCGCTTCAGGCGTATAGGCTCGCGGTTCAGCGATGAAGATCATCTTGCTCTCCTATCCACAGTCCAGCGGACCGCCGCACACGCGCCGACACCTCTTCATACCTACCTTGCCATGTGCGAAAAATCCACGAAGCATCCATCCATCGCAATTCTGCGAGGAGGGGGCGCGCCAGTCGTGCGCGGCCCCGAGGAGGGGGTGAACCACGCGCCTATCCTGCCGTGTCCGCCCCTATCGCCACCAACCGCGCATGCAGATCCCGCGCGCGGGCATCACCCGCCTCAAGCGCGTAGACATAGGCGTGGGTCAGGTAAAAGGCGGCGGCGGGTCCGTCGCCCGGTCCGTTGCCTTGGGCGGCTTCGGCATACAGCGTGATCAGCGCGGCCCGGTCATCCGCCGCATGGGCCGCCAAAAGCGCCCCGTCCAATGCCGTCTTGTCCACCTGACCTCAGCCCGCCGATCCGTCCACCGCGGCAATCCGCCCGGCCACCCAGGCGTGAAACAGATGCGTGGGCCCGTCCATCGCGGGCGAAAACCGGCCCCCGTCAAAGCCCGACGCCGCCCGGCCGCGCTGCATCCCTTCGACGACAAAGATGTCCTCCTCGAACACCTCTTTCCATTGCCGCGTATTGGTGGCGCGCAAGGCGTCATCGGTCTCGGGCACGGGGTAATAGATGTGAATATGTTCGCGCGTGCGGTTGTGCGCCACCGGTTCGAGGACGATGGCGTAGGCGTGGTCGCGGTGGACCCCCATCAGGACATTGGGAAAGACCGAGATATATTCCGCGCCCGCGTCCCAATGCGCGCTCAACCCCTGAAAATCGGGGAATTTGGCCCCATCGGCGCCGGTCAACTGACGATAGACATAGGTGCCTTGCCCGGAAAACCGGCCCGGTTCTTCGATATGGTAATGATCCTCCAGCCGGGAATAGGAGTTCAGGCCCGGATGCACCCAGGGCAGGTGGTAGCTTTCGCAGTAATTCTCGACCGCAAGCTTCCAGTTTGTCTGCACCTCCAGTGTAAACGTGCTGTCCGCGCCGCCATGATGCAGGGTCTGGTCGAACTCGGCCCACCGCGTCAGCAGATCGGCATGCACCTCTTCGAACGGGGGGGCGTCGCCGGACAGGTTGACGAAGACCACATCGCGCCAGACATGGGCGCGCACCGGCGACAGGCCAAGCGTCGCCTTGTCGATGCCCTCATGCGCGTTTTGGCCAGGCCCGCCGACATGGGGCGTGGCCACAAGGCGGCCCTCTTTGGAATAGCACCACGAATGATAGGGACAGCGGATCGCCCCCTCGATCCGGCGCGGCGCATCGACCAAGATCATGCCCCGGTGGCGGCAGATGTTGAAAAACACCCGGACCTGGCCCGCGTCATCGCGCAAAAGCAAAAGCGGTTGGCCGAGAAAATCGATGGGTTTCGCATCGCCGGGCGCGGGCACATCCGCGCCAACACCCACAGCCGCCCAGGTCGTTTCAAGCACCGCGTGGTTTTCGGCGGCGATGGTGGCGGGGTCGGTGTAGTGCGCATTCGGCAGGCCATGGGCGCGCTCGATCGGGGCCGCGACATCGGCCAGCAATTGCATCGTCGGGTTCATCCGGTCATCGGGCATGGGAAAGGCTCCTGCGGAGGGTATGATGTTCCCAACGCTGGCGCGTTTGTGCCTGTGCCGCTTTTCCATTGGCGACATTTTCGATGGCGGCCAAGACACCGGCGTGCCACCTGCGCGTCCGGATTGCCGGTCGGGACGCGACCGTTCGGCGGCCTACTTCGGGGATCCGCCAAGCAATTCCGTCACCGGGGTGCCGGTCGGCAGGTCCAGCGCCGCGCGCAGCGTGGCACGCCCACGCGCCAGCCGCGAGGTAACCGTGCCCAACGGCAGCCCGGTCTTGGCCGCGATGTCGGCATAGCTCATCCCGTCGATGGCGCGCAGGCGCAGAAGGTCCTGCTGCTCCGGCGGCAAATCGGCCAGCGCCGCAAGCGCCTGCGCACAGGCCAGCCGTGCCGTCCCGTCCGAGTCGCGCGGGGCGGCGATATCGTCCATCTGATCCACCCGGTCCACCGGGCGCGCGATGGAATAGCGTGCGAAGGCCCGGTCGCGCAGCGTGGCGAAGGCATAGGCGCGCAGATCTTCTATCGGGGCCGCGCCCTCTTCGGCATCGAGCAACACCGCCATCCGTGACCAGACCCGCAAAAGCGTGTCCTGCACCAGATCGTCCGCATCCGCGCCACTGCGCGCCAGACGCCGCGCGCTGCGTTGCAGATCGGTCAGCAGTGCCGTGAAAATGCGCGTGTGGGGCAGGGCGGTGGGATCGTGGAGCCGCGGGGGCGCGGGCGGAGGTGAAGGATGGCGCGGGGTCGCAGGGTCATCTGAATTGGACATGCCGGGAAAAGTCTCAAAGGGAAAAGGGCTGGGGTCACTGGTAGCATATGACCCCACGCTCTGCCCCCGCCGGCCCACCTGCAAGCGCGCCGACGGGGTGCGCCCTGCGCGTGCCTTTTGCCGCCCATCGCGCCGCGCGCGCGGCAATCCCTTGCCGATCATGGGCGTCTCGGCGGGACGCCGCCCATCGCCTCCGCAGGGCATGGGCGGGGGCTTGCCGATCCCGCGCGATATGCCGTGGGCGCTGGAACAATCGGTCCCCTTACCCCCTTTTCCCCCGGTAGAGACGTCGCCAATTCCGGCGAAGAGCGTCACAATGTAATCTTACGGAGGGTCTCCCCCCATGCGATCCGAGTACAAAACGACCCCTCTTTCCGTCATCGCCGCCGCCGGTGCGTTCGCCTGTCTGATCGGAGGGGCGTCCCTTGCAATGGGGCAGGCCGAAGAAGTCGACAGCGATGGCGACGGCATGGTCAGCTTTGCCGAACTTCTGACCCTGATGCCTGCCCTCACGGAGCAGGAGTTTCAGGCGCTCGATGCGAATGCCGACGGCTTGCTGAGCACCGATGAAGTCGGCGCTGCGGAAGACGCGGGCCTGATCCCGGCGGGCTGACGCGAAGGCGGAGCCTTGACTGCGGCCTAACCCTGAACGGGTGACGCATTCCGGCCGGTTCGCCCCTGAACCGTCCGGACACAAGGCGCGGGGGCGGCGCAGACAGCCTCCGCGTCTTGGTTCAAACCAAACTTTCGGGCTGTGCGGCGGGTGCGTGAACTGGCCCCGCCTACTCCGCCGCAAACGGGTCGGCAATGGGCGCGTAGCCGTCCAGACGCCCCCGGTTGAAGCCCCAGATCTGATCCAGATAACGCCCATTCGCCACGATCACCGCATCAAGAACCGACGCATCCGCCGTCTCTTCGCTGGCCTCCGACAAGGGCTGGATCGTCACGAAGGACAACACATTGTCCGACGCTGCGATCTCGTAGCTGATGAAATAGGCCGCCATTGGCCCCGCCTCGGCAAAGCGACCGCGGTTCTCGAACACGATCCCTTCGGAGCCAAAGATCCGGGCCAGATCGCCGCGTGTCGTCGTCCCGAACGCCAGACCGGGCACCGGCGCGCCTTGCGTGCCCTCGGTCTGCGTGCGCCACATCTCAAGGTAAAGCACAACGCCGGTTTCCGCGTCGCGGGTGGCCGACATCGACAGGCCATCGTCGAATTGCCACAGCGTATAGGCGAAGGGATGCGCAACCTCGGATCCGATCGCTTCGGGCGCGGCCTCCGGGATCGGGTCGCCCACGGCCACGCCGCGAAATGCCTGCGCCGACAGTGGGCCCGCGACCGCCAGCAGCCCAAGCACAAGCATCAGGGCAAAGCGCATCAAAGCCCGCGCGCGATGGCCGCGACGCCGGTGCGCGCCAACCGGACATCGCCCAAGGGGCGCATCAATTCGGTGAAGGCGTCGATCTTGTCGGGCGGGCCGGTCAGTTCGAACACGAAGGATTCAAGCGTGCTGTCGACCACGTTGCAGCGGAAAATCTCGGCGATGCGCAGCGCTTCGACCCGGCGCTCGCCCTTGGCCACCACCTTGATCAGCGCCAATTCGCGGCTCACGAACGGCCCTTCGACCGTCAGGTCGCTGACCTCATGGACCGGCACCATGCGCTCAAGCTGCATGCGGATTTGCTGGATCACCTGCGGGGTGCCCGATGTGACGATGGTAATCCGCGAGCGATGCCCGCCATGATCCACCTCGGCCACGGTCAGGCTTTCGATGTTGTAGCCCCGGCCCGAAAACAACC
>CAZPJO010000182.1:334-5541 GCA_964586895.1 uncultured Roseicyclus sp. | reverse complement strand
CGATATAGTCTTTCAGCGCCTCCGGGTCCGAAAGGCCGACGTTGAAATCGCCGTCGGTGGCCAGGATCACGCGGGTGACTTCGCCGTCCCCGGTCATGTCGGCGGCCAGATCATAGGCGGTTTGCAGGCCGCCCACACCGTTGGTGGCGCCGCCCGCTTGCAGCGCGCCAAGGGCGGTTGAGATTGCGTCGGTGTCATTGGCCGGGGTCGGTTCGAGCGCCACGCCAGCGGACCCGGCGTAGGTCACGATGGCGACCTGATCTGCGGGGTCCAGCCGGTCGAGCATCAGGCGGAAGGATTGGATCAGAAGCGGCAACTTCGCGGGATCGTTCATCGATCCGGATGTGTCGATGAGGAACACGAGGTTCAGCGGCGGGCGGTCTTCAACGGCCGGGCGCATGCCCTGAACCGCGATGTGAAGCAGCTGCGTATCCGGGTTCCAGGGCGTTTCGAACACCGAGATCGTGGGGCGGAAGGGGCTGCGATCAGTGGCGTCCGGGGCCGGCAGATCGTAGGGGAAATAGTTCAGCATTTCCTCGATCCGCACGGCGTCGGGGTTGGGCATTTGGCCGCGGTTCAGGGACGAGCGGAGCAGGGCATAGGCGGCGGTGTCCACGTCGCTGGAGAAGGTCGAAACGGGGGTCTCGGCGACCACTTGCACGGGGTTGTCGGGGGCGTTGGCGAAGGCTTCGGTGCCTGGGGCAATCGGTGCGATGTCATCGGTGGCGAGGCCGGATGCGATGCGGCCTTGCAGTTGGTTCATGGCCGGGGCCACTGCGCCGTCGGTGTCTGGCGTCGGTTGCGCGCCGAACCCGTTGGGCGCGAAGACTTCGACACCTGGCCCGATCGCGGGTGCAAGGGCTTGCGGCTGCGGGCTGGCCAAAGGCAGGGTCGGGGCGGCGTCTTCTTCGGTCGCGCGCACTGGCGCTTGCGATCGCGTCTCGGGCGCGGGCGTTGCGGCGATCTCAAGCTCGGCCGGACCCGGCACGGCATCAAGCGTGCCGAGACCGGGGTCGATCCGCAGCGAGGGCCCTTGCAGGAGGCCTTGGCCAAGGGGGCTCAGCGCGAGGAAACCGACGGCAACAAGGGCGGTGGTGGCGGTCAATGCGCCAGCGGTGCGGGTCAACAGCATGTCAAAAGCTCCTTTGAAGATCCCCTTCCTTTGCGAAGGGTCAGAGCTTTGACGGGCGGCATGCAGCGATTCTTGGCTGCGGGCGAAAACCTCTTGTGCCTGGGCAAGGTTGGCAGCCTTGCGTGCGGCATCGGGCGCGGGCGTGGCCGCAGCCATCGCATTTTCAAGTGTGTTCAGGTCGTGCATGTCATCGTCGTCGCGGGAGGTCATCGGCTCTCCTCCTGTTCCATCGCGCGCAAATTGCGCAGCTGTTTCTTCACTTCGGCCATGCGCCAGCTGATGGTGCCTTCGCTGACGCCGAGTATGTCGGCGGCCTCGGCATGGGTCACGTCATCGAGCACCAGCGCCAGAGTGTCCCGGAGCGAGGGGCTCAGGCCCCGCATCGCGCGGGTCAGCCAATCGGTGGCTTCGCTGGCCTCGATAGCACCTTTGTGCCGGTCGATTTCAACATCGGCCCACCCGTCGGCGGCGCGCGCATAGCTGGCCGCGCGTCGGCGTCGATCAGTCGCCGCGTTCACCGCGACGCGGTAGAGCCATGTCGTGACCCTCGCTTCACCGCGATATCCGGCCAGCTTTGCGGGCAGGGACAGACAGATGTCTTGCGTCAGATCCTCGGCCTCGGCGCGCGCGCCGGTCAGTCGGAAACACAGCGCGAAGAGGCGATCATAGACCCGCCCGAGCAACAGCTCGAACGCGGTCGCATCGCCGCCAGCGGCCGCAAGGGCCAGATCCTCGTCGCTTACATCCATACGCATGTCATACCCTATGACGCAGGTCGCGGGGCGATCCTTGGGTGCCAGGGAAAATTTTTTGCCGGGCGTGGAAATCGAGAAATCCCCCCTGCTTTTGCCTTGACGTGCAGCGCCCCGCGTCCCACACGGCGATACCTGCCGCATTTGGCCATGGTGCCGCAGTGCCAATCCCCGGCCGGCGGGGTACACGCAGAATGGCCAAACGAAAGCCCGAGACCGATGCAGATCTACCTACCCATCGCCGAGGTGAGCGTTAACGCGTTACTTCTGCTGGGGTTGGGGGGGCTTGTGGGCATCCTGTCGGGGATGTTCGGCGTGGGCGGCGGGTTCTTGATGACGCCGCTTCTGTTCTTCATCGGCATCCCGCCCGCCGTGGCCGTGGCGACCGAGGCGAACCAGATCGTGGCCTCGTCGTTTTCCGGTGTTCTGGCGCATTTCAAGCGAAAGACGGTGGACCTGACGATGGGGGTCGTCTTGTTGATCGGTGGCTTGATCGGGGCGGCCATCGGCGTGCAGGTCTTTGCGATTCTGACCGCGATGGGTCAGGTCGATCTGTTGGTGAAGCTTTGCTACGTGGTGTTCCTCGGGATCATCGGCCTTTTGATGTTTGTCGAAAGCCTGAACGCGATCCGCAGGTCGCGCGCGGCGGGCCCCGCGCAGGTGCCCAAGCGACGCCCGCGGGGGTGGATGGACGCGCTGCCGTTCAAGATGCGGTTTCGCACGTCGGGGCTATATATCTCGGTGATCCCGCCGCTTGTGGTTGGTCTGTTCGTGGGTGTTCTGGCGGCGATCATGGGTGTTGGCGGCGGGTTTATCATGGTGCCTGCGATGATCTATCTTCTGGGCATGCCGACGAAGGTTGTGGTTGGAACATCGTTGTTTCAGATCATTTTTGTGACCGGGTTTGCCACGCTGATGCATGCCACAACGAACTATACCGTGGATATGGTCCTGGCGGTTTTGTTGTTGGTTGGCGGCGTGGTCGGGGCGCAGATCGGGGCGCGGATCGGCACACGGCTCAAGGCCGAGCAATTGCGCATTTTGCTGGCGATCATGGTCCTTGCAGTGTGTGGCAAGCTGGCCTTCGACCTGTTGGTGATGCCGCAGGAATTGTATTCCATCGGTGTGGGGGCGGCGCATTGAGGGGGATCAGTCACACACTCCTCGGGCTTGCAGCCCTCCTCGCAGTTTGCCTGCCGCTCAGGGCAGAGACGGTGGTGGCGGGGTTGAGCCGCGATGCGATCAACATCACGGCGAATTTCGCGGGCTCCGAGATTTTGATCTTTGGGGCGGTTGAGCGCGATGCGCCCTCGCCGGAGGGTCATTTGGAAGTGATCATCACGATCGAGGGGCCCGGGCAGGCGGTGGCGGTGCGCCGCAAGGATCGGCGGTTCGGGATCTGGGTCAATACGGATGCCATAGAAGTGGACGAGGCGCCTTCATTTTACGCGGTTTCGACAACGGGGGCGTTGTCGGAGGCGTTGACGCAGGTCGAGGATTTGCGCCACCGGGTGTCTATCCCGCGCGCGATCCGGGCAGTTGGCGTCGGCGTGGCGCATCCGGAAGATTTCACCAACGCCTTGATCCGTATACGGGAATCGGAAGATCTGTATCAGTTGAACGAAGGTGACGTCACATTGCGTAACGAAACCTTGTTCGACACTTCGGTACGTTTGCCTGCTAACCTTGTTGAAGGTGCTTACCGGACCCGCATATTCTTGACGCGTGGGGGCGAGGTTCTCGACGTGTATGAGCAGGATATTGCGGTGCGGAAAGTCGGTTTGGAACGGTTTATCTACAATCTCGCCCATGAGAGGCCGTTGATTTACGGCATCCTGTCGCTTGCCATTGCAATTGCGGCGGGGTGGCTGGCGTCGGCCGTGTTCCGCTATATCCGGACCTGAGGCGGTGTCGGTTGCCGCCCAAGCCGTTGTGCGCCGCTTCTGGAAGGCGATGGCCAGCAATGATTTTCATGCGGCGAGCGTGTGTCTGACCGAGGATTTTCGGCTGCAATGGCCGCAATCGGGTGAGATCGTGGAGGGGCGCGAGAATTTTGCCGCGTTGAACACGGCTTATCCCGCGAGCGGTTTGTGGACCTTCGACCTGCGCCGGATTGTCGGGGAAGGCGATCAGATCGTGACCGAGGTGAGTGTGAGCGACGGCGATGTGCGGGCGACGGCGATCACGTTTCACACGGTGCGCGGTGAGTTGATCGCGCTTCAACGTGAGTTCTGGCCGGAGATGTACGAGGCGCCGGATTGGCGGCGGGCCTGGGTGCGCGTGCCTGGCGCATGATGCGGCACCCTCCCGGTGGGAGGGGGCAAGGTATTGAAAAGCATGCAAAAGGGGTAGGGGGCGCTGCCCCCTTTCCCGCGGTTTTCAGGAAAACCACGCTGACCCCCGAGGTTTTTTCGGCAAGATGAAAAGGGGGCGCTGCGCGGAGAGCCGCCGGGGCGAGACGGGTGGGGATGCGATCAGCCGCGTCCGACGTAGGGCATATTGGTGGCCATGATCGTCTGAAACAGGATGTTGGCGGCGGGGGGGAGGGTGGCCATGTGGAGGATTGCGTGGGCGGCGTCGGCGACATCCATGACCGGGTTTTCGGGTTTGTTTTCAGACCGCAGGCGGGCGTTGAGGGTTTCGACAAGCTCGGTGCGCGCGTTGCCGATGTCGATCTGACCGGCGGCGATGTTGAAGGGGCGGCCATCAAGGGCCAGTGTTTTGGTCAGGCCCGTGACGCCGTGTTTTGTGGCCGTGTAGCAGACGCTTCCCTCGCGGGGCGTATGGGCGGAGATGGAGCCGTTGTTTATGATGCGACCGCCTTGCGGATCCTGCGCGCGCATCTGTGCGAAGGCTGTGCGGGCGGTGTTGAACATGCCGGTCAGATTGACAGAAACGCTTTGATGCCAATCGCTTACGTCAATCTCGTCAATGGTGCCCTGGGGGGTGAAAATGCCGGCGTTGTTGAAGATCACATCGAGCCTGCCCCAGCGTGCGACGAGGGTTGCGATGGCCTGTTCGACCTGTGCGAGGTCGGTCACGTCGCCGGGCAGGGCAAGGGCGTTGGCGTGTCCGCTTGCGAGCGTTTCCAGCGCTTCGGCGCGGCGGGCGAAGAGGCCGACGCGCCAGCCGTTTTGCAGGAAGACCTCGGCGGTGGCGCGTCCGATGCCGGAACTTGCGCCGGTGATGAAAATGGTTTGCATGGGACCTCCGTCGGCGCAAATCGCGGTGAATTTTTCTGTAGTTTTTTTGTAGTTTTTCCGTAACTCATCGGACATGTGCGGGCGGTGGCGCGGGGGCGCTAATCCTCGGGGGGGCTGTCG
>CAZPJO010000182.1:0-324 GCA_964586895.1 uncultured Roseicyclus sp. | reverse complement strand
CCCCCCCCCCCCCCCCCCCCCCCCCCCCCCCCCCCCCCCCCCCCCCCCCCGGCCTTGACCTCAAGATCGTCGATGCCCAGCGCCGCGTTCGGGCGCGAGAGCCGGTAACGCGTGACCCAGATCAGGCGCTCTTCGGCGCGGGTGATGGCGACATAGGCGAGACGTTTCCACAGCGCCTGCCCGGCCTCCATCCGGCCCGCGCGCGAGGCGGCGTAGAGGTCGGGGGAAAAGACCTGCACGGCGGGCCATTGCGAGCCCTGCGCCTTGTGGGTCGTGACGGCGGCCCCATGCAGGAACGCGGCCCCCATGCGCGCGGCGTAGGGG
>CAZPJO010000181.1:1702-5574 GCA_964586895.1 uncultured Roseicyclus sp. | reverse complement strand
GGCGTGACCACCGTGGGCTGTCCCCGCCGCGCGAGCCGCATCGCACCGTCCAGCATCGGGAAATCGTGCTTCAACGGGCTGACCGAGTTGATGTTGGTATACATCCTTGGCGTCGCGTCGAATTCCTCATGGCTCAGACCGCCTGCGATGCGCACCATCTCCATCACGTCATCGACCCGCTCCGCGCCAAGCGAATAGGCATGTGCCACCTTGTCGGTCAGCGTCAGCTTTTCGAACAGGCAATCGAGATGGCGCACACTGGCATGCACGTCGATCGGTTCCACCGGGTAGCCACCGGCGAAATGGATGCAGTTGAAATACTGCGTGAGCTTGATGAATTCGACATAGGTCTCCATGTCGCCGGGCCGTTTGCCACGCTCAAGATCCCAGGCATTCGGCGGGCTGGAGACGTTGCCAAAGACCATGTGCTTGCCCCCCATGGTCAGCGTCCGGTCCTTGTTGCGCGGCGTGATGGTGAAGGTTTCCGGTGCCTTGGCGACCATTTCCTCCACGAAATCACGGTCGAAGAACACGTTCTGCCCCTCGACCTTGCAGCCCGCGTCTTTCAGGTGGCCTATCGCTTCATCGTTCAGGAATTCGATCCCGATCTCCGACAGGATCCGCATCGCGCCGCGGTGGATCGCCTGCACGCCGTCTTCTCCCAACGGCTCGGTCGGGCGGTCGTTGTTGACCGGCACGCGCCACGGGGTCTGTTCGATCGCGTGGGCGGCGGCACGGGCGGCACCGGCGGCGCGACCGCCGGAACGGCGACGTCGGGGCGGGGCGGAGGCATCGTTCATGGGAAAGGCCATCTGTCTAAGGTCTGTTGACCGCCATCATCCCCCAAGGCCCACCCGTTTGCATTGGTGGAATGCGACGCCCACACGTCGCATTTGGCCAATCACCCCGCCCGCGCGTCCAGCCATGCCCCAAGCGCGCCGATATCGGGCAAAACCGCATCGGCATGCGGGGCAAGGTCATCTTTCGTGGCCACCCCGGTCAGCACCGCAATGCGTCCGACCCCGGCGGCACGGGCGGCGAACATGTCATGCGTGCTGTCACCGACCATCACAATCGCCTCTGGCCGCAGGTCCATCGCCTGTGCAAAGCCGTGGCACATCCCCGGCGCAGGTTTCGCGCCGAACCCGCTGTCGGATCCGGCAACGAAATCAAACAGCTCAAGCGCGCCGACGCTGGCCACATTGGCGCGCGCCGCCGCCTCGGTATCATTCGTCGCGATCCCAAGGCGCAGGCCACGCGCCTTCAACGCCGTCAGCGTCGGGCGCAGCGGCACCGCCTCCACCTGCGGGGCCTGTGCCGTCAAGTCCTTGAGATGCGCGAAAAGGGCACCCGCCTCCCAATTCGGCAATTCGCGGCACAGGGCATCGACCACCTCCTGCGCGGTGCCTGCGATCACAAAACTGCCGCGCCGGAATGATCCCGCCTCGGCGTCAAAATCAAGCGCATCGGCCAGCCGCCCGGCCAGCCGCGGGTCGCCGCCCGCAAATTGCGTGATAACGCCCTGCGTCCACGCCCCCCAGGTTTTCTGGAAGTCGAACAGCACGCCGTCCTTGTCGAACAGGATCCCTTCGATCGTTGCCATCGCTCAGGTCCAGTTGGGCAAGGCACCGCCGGGCAGGCCCGCACGGATCGCGGCGAAATCCTCGGCCCGAATGCCGGTGCCCTGGGCCGCACTCACGATCCATTGATCGTCCATCATCAGGAAATCGAGAAGCGAGGCGAGGAACTCCGGCTCACCCGCCCGTTGCCGCAAATCGGCCTCGCTGGTGCCGGTTGCCCCCATGAAAACCGGCAACAACTCTTCATCGGTGGCCAGCCACGCCAGCAATGTAAGCGCTTGCGTCTCGGCGAAATCTTGCCGCATGATTTTTCTTCCGTTTGTTACTAAAGGGTTTATTAACCTTTGGACGACAGTGTCACGGATGTCATAACGGGGCGGTTTTCATCTGCCCAGTCTGTCTTAGAGGTGAGGTTAGCATGGCCGGTCGTATTCTGATCGTAGATGACGTTGCGACGAATCGCATTGTCATGAAGGTCAAGCTTGCTGCCGCCTGCTACGAGGTGGAACAGGCGGAGAACGGTGTCGAGGCGTTGCGCGCTGCGCGCGAAGGCAAGCCCGACCTCATCCTCCTGGACATCATGATGCCCGACATGAGCGGGGTCGAGGTCTGCCGCGCGCTCAAGGCCGACCCCGCGACCGCCGCGATCCCCGTGGTGCTGATCACCGCGCTGTCCGACCACGATGCCAAGATGGACGGGCTGGAGGCGGGAGCCGATGATTTCCTGATCAAACCGGTGGAAGAGGTCACGCTGCTGGCCCGTGTCCGCTCGCTTTTGCGGGCCCGCGATACGGTCCGCGAATGGCAGGGCGGCGATGATACCGTGGCCGCCTTCGGCTTCGCGGAGCAGGCGGCCGGGTTCGCCGGCAAGGTCGCGCCCGGCAAGATCGCCCTGGTGGCCCCCGGCCAACGCGGCGCAATCCTGTGGAAAGCCGCAATTGACGACCGGATCGGCGCCGACGTTCACGTGATCCCGCGTGAGACGGCCTTGTCGCAAGCCAGCTCGACCGAGGGCGAGGCCACGGATGTCTTCGTGATCTCCGTCGATCTCGCGCAACGCAACGACGGCCTGCGGCTATTGTCGGATCTGCACTCGCGCCCCGGCACCCGCCATGCGGCCACGATCATGATCCTGCCGGACGGCGACACCGAACGCGCCGCCATCGCGCTCGATCTGGGCGCCAGCGATGTGTTGTACGACCCCTTCGATGCCAAGGAACTCGCAATCCGCATCTCGGCGCAGCTAGAGCGCAAGCGCCAATCGGACCGCATGCGCGCGGGCGTGCGCGCCGGGCTTGAGGCGGCAGTCATCGACCCGCTGACGGGCCTGCACAATCGCCGCTACGCCATCCCGCAACTCGAAGGGATGTTGGCCCGGACCGGACCGGGGCCCGCGGTCATGATGCTTGACCTCGACCATTTCAAACAGGTCAACGACACCCACGGCCACATGGCCGGCGACACGATCCTCAAACAGGTCGCAGGCCGGCTGCGCAAGGAACTGCGCACCGGGGATCTGCTGGCGCGGATCGGCGGGGAAGAATTCCTGATCGGCCTGTCGACGATCAACCATACCAATGCGATGGAATGCGCCCAACGGCTTTGCCGCTGCGTCGGCGATGCGGCCTTCGACATCGGGTCCGGTGTGACCGTGCGGGTGACGGCCAGCGTCGGGCTTGCCTATCCGACGCAATCCTCGGGCAGTTTCACCACACCCGAAATCCTCATCCACGAGGCTGATACCGCGCTCTACCGGGCCAAGTCCGAGGGCCGCAATCAGGTCAGCGTCATGTCCGAGACGGCCGCCTGACCCAAAGCGCCCCCGCTAACGATCAGGCGCGACACGGCGCGTGACGCGGGTCAGGTTTTCGGCCAGCGCGCGACGCTCCCGCGCCGACATCGTCTCGATCTGATCAAGCAACGCGCCATGGCCCACTTCCTGCAATCCCACGACCCGTGCGCGCGATTGCGCAAAGGCGGCCTCTGCGGCGGCCCGGTCAAACGGCTCGGCCAGCAGGGCGGCCTGCACCGCGCGCAGGGCATCGCCGATGGCGCGGCGCTCCTCGCGCAGGGGCGTGCCCTGGGCTTCGATCCGGGCGCGCAGGGCCGCGCGGTCATCGCGGCTCAGCGCCACAGCAAACGGCCCCAGTCCCAGCGTGCGCAGAGCGGGCGGTCCACCGCGCCCCTCGTCTCCGGACCCGCCGCGCGCGCCCAACCCCGCGCCCCCGACCAGACCCGCCACCGCAAGGTTCACCGCCACCGACAGCGCCAGCGCGATTTTCAGGCCACGCC
>CAZPJO010000181.1:0-1692 GCA_964586895.1 uncultured Roseicyclus sp. | reverse complement strand
CCTTGGGCTTGTCCCGCACAATCGGATCAGACATCGTCACCCTCCAGCCAAAGCTCCGCCATGTCCGGCGTGATATCGTCGGTCACGATCTGCAACCCGAAGGCATCGCCGCCGACCAGGCCCGCCACCGTCTCAGGCGCATATAGCCCGACCGACATGCCCATGATCCCGGCCGCCGTGACGCCACCAACAGCGCCCCAACCGCCGAGCGTGTCGACGATCCCGGCCAGCCAACCGCGCCGCTGCGCCTCAGGCCGGACATCCGCCACGGCTTGCGCAATCTGCACCGCCTCCGCATCCGCCAGAACGCGCGCCACAAGGCCCGTATCCGGGCCGTCGCCGCGCGCCCCTTCGAACAGGCGGTCAAGCCCGGCTTCGGTGTCTTTTTCAACTGTCATACCCCAAGGCCTCCTTCTGACCGTCCAGCGCCGCCTGAAGCGCCCGCTTGCCGCGCGCCGTCAAACTTTCCACCGCTTCCACCCCGATCTCCAGCACCTGCGCGATCTCGGGGTTCGACAGCCCCTCGATATGGCGCAAGACGACCGCCTGGCGTTGCCGCTCGGGCAAGCTGGCCAGCGCGCGGTCCAGCGCCGAAAGCCGTGCGCGCTGCTGAAGACGCGCCTCCGCGCCCGGTGCCGTATCGGCATAATCCTCGTCGCCCATCTCGACCGATCGGCCCGCGCGCCTGAGCCGGTCTATGGCAAGGTTGGCCACCACCTTGTGCAGCCATGTCGCGGGCTGCGCCGCGCCGTCCGCGCGCCAATCCGCGGCCGCCTTCCACAGGCGCAACATCGCCTCCTGCGCCAGGTCCTCGGCCTCCGCATGGTCGCCAAGCACGCGGGCCGCATGGCGATACGCGCGCGGCAACAGCCGCTCGGTCAGAAGACGGGCCGCCTCGGGCGCGCCGTTGCCGAACAACACCATCAACGCGCCGTCGTCCAACGCCTCCAGATCCCGGCCATCCTGCCCCGTCATGCACCCTGTCTACCCTGCTCCGGCCCCTGTGCGGAAGGGGCGGCCCAAACACGCCGCCCCTGCCGTTTGCTCAATTGTCGCCGTTGCCGTGCCGACGGCCCATCCGCTCCAGAAGGCGGGCCACGCCCTCGTCGAATTCGGCCTGCGTGACGGCCCCGTCGCTGTCGGCGTCCAGACGCTCGAACATCCGCTCCGGGCTCGGGCCGCCGCGTCCAAACCGGCCACCGCGCCGCTCGCGCCCCTCGCGGGCCTCTTCCATCTCGGCCTGGGTCAATTGCCCGTCACCATCGGCGTCGAGACGCTCCAGCATCCGGTCCACGCGGTCCGCAACCCGTGCTTGCCCCTGCCCGATCAATTCTGCCCGGCTCAATGCGCCGTCACCATCCGCATCGGCGCGCGCAAAGCGCCCTGCCCCTGCGGCCTGCACTTCTTCCAATGTCACAGAGCCGTTTCCGTCGGCGTCCAATTCCTCGAAGATCATGCGCGGCGGCTCGGATCCGGCCTGCTGCGCAAACACCGGGGCGCTCATGGCTGCGGGGATCATCAGGGCCAGCAGGCCCGCTTTCATCATAGACATGGTCACGTTTCCTTCTTCTCTTGTGTGTCTGACGGGTTCCACGGGCCATCCCGGCGGTTCCGTCGCGAAAATCCAAAAAAAGCGGCGGACCCGCGCGCGCAGGTCGCGGGGCAAGGCCTTTACCCGACCGACCAACAGGC
>CAZPJO010000180.1:1758-5586 GCA_964586895.1 uncultured Roseicyclus sp. | reverse complement strand
CGAACCCGCATCTCTTGCTTGGAAGGCAAGGGTCTTACCATTACACAACGCCCGCGCTGCGGCGTTTGACCTATGGAATGAATGCGCGGACGTCAAGCGGGTGCAGGCCGACGGGATCACGCGCGCAGGCCAGATCGCCCCGTCCCTCCGGCGCGACGCGCGCCAAGATCCGCCCAAATGTCTGGTCAGCGCGCCCGATCCGAGGCAATGTGTCGCCAGCGGTATATCCCGCCACCTGACGCCGAAAGCCCCTGATGCACGACCATTCCGATCATTCCCACATGTCCGAGATCGAGGCCCGCGTGCGCGCGCTTGAAACCGTGCTGAGCGAAAAGGGCTACATCGACCCGGCGGCGGTGGATGCCATCATCCAGACCTACGAGACCGAAATCGGGCCGCGCAATGGTGCGCATGTCGTGGCCAAGGCCTGGACCGATCCGGCGTTTCGCGACTGGCTGGATCAAGATGCCACCGCCGCGATCCATTCCCTAGGCTATGCCTCGCGGCAGGGCGAGCATATGCAGGCCGTCTTCAACGGTCCGGGGCAGCATCACCTTGTCGTTTGCACCCTGTGCTCGTGCTACCCGTGGTCGGTGCTTGGGCTGCCCCCGGTGTGGTACAAGTCGCCACCGTTCCGATCCCGCGCGGTGATCGACCCGCGCGGCGTGCTGGCCGATTTCGGCCTAAGCTTACCGGAAGGCACCGCCATCACCGTCCACGATTCCACCGCCGAGATGCGATATCTGGTGATCCCCGAACGGCCCGAGGGCACCGACGGCTGGTCGGCAGAGGCCTTGGCGGGCTTGGTAAACCGCGATGCGATGATAGGCACGGCATTGGCGGACGCGCCCGCGCCACAGCCCGCGCAGGCAGGTGCGCGATGACACTCTACGCGCAGGCAGGTGCGCGATGACACTCTACGCGCAGGCAGGTGCGCGATGAACGGCGGCGCGGATCTGGGCGGCATGATGGGCTTCGGCCCGGTCGTGCCCGAGGCGGATGAACCGAATTTTCACGCAGAATGGGAGGCCCGCGTGATGGGCATGATCGTTGCCCTTGGCGCGGCCGGGCAATGGAACCTCGACCAATCCCGCTTTGCCCGCGAAAGCCTGCCGCCGGGCGATTACCTCTCGATCCCCTACTACGAAATCTGGCTGCGGGCGGCCACGCATCTGATGCTTGAGCGTGGCATGATCACCGAGTCCGAGCTGACCCAGGGCCGCGCGATCACCCCGCCTGCCCCGATCAAGCGCAGGCTCGCGCCCGCCGATGTGCCCGCCGCCCTGGCCAAAGGCGGGCCCGTTGACCGCCCCGCCGGATCACAACCGGCCTTTGCCCTCGGCGCGCGTGTGCACACGCTCAACATCCACCCCGAAAGTCACACCCGCCTGCCGCGCTATGCCCGCGATAAGACTGGGGAAATCGAGCGTATACACGGCCACCACGTCTTTCCCGACACCAATGCACGCGGCGAAGGCGAGCAGCCCACATGGCTCTACAAAGTGCGCTTCAACGCGCGCGACTTGTGGGGCGAACGGGCGCATCCCGGTGACCATGTCACACTCGACCTGTGGGAGCCGTATCTGAGGCCCATCGCATGACCCAGGCCGTGACTGCCCCCGAAGAACCCTTCACCGAACCCTGGCAGGCGCAGGCCTTCGCCCTGACCCTGCACCTGCATGAAAAGGGCCATTTTAGCTGGGGCGAATGGGCCGATGCCCTGTCGGCGCAGATCCATTCCGGCACCGAACGCGCCTATTACGACCATTGGCTCTGCGCGCTGGAGGCGTTGATCGCCGCGAAGGGCATCGCCTCTGCTGATCATCTGCAAGACCTTGCTCAGGCCTGGAAGGATGCCGCCGCGCGCACGCCCCACGGCGCCCCGATCACGCTCGATCCGTCCCTGCATCCATGACGCGATTGGCGCCCCGATCGGTCGCTTTCGGGTTTGACTCCTCCAACGCCACTCTGTCACAACAGGTTTACATTCGGTTCCCGGACACATCCGGGATGCAAGAGGGAATGTCGTGCGCGCCCCAAGGCACAAATCGACAGCTGCCCCCGCAACTGTAAGTGGGCCGTCCGGCTGCACATGCCACTGGGATCCGTCCCGGGAAGGCCATCCGGACCAAGGCCACAAGCCAGGAGACCTGCCGTTTGTGCAACGCAAACCAGCCGCCGGGGTGGCGGTCAAAAGGAGCAAACGACATGACGACCCAAACGCAGACCTCTGCAAAGTCCACCATCGGCGCCGCGACCCTCGTCGCGATGATCGGCCTGGCCATCATGGTCGTGACCGGCCACGTGCAAGCGGCCACGCTGCACGATGCGGCGCATGACGTGCGCCACGCAACCGGCTTTCCCTGCCACTAACCTCCGGGGACCATCATGTTTACACGTTTGCTGACCAGCGGTCTTTTCGCTGGCGCTGCTGCGGGGCTGATCACGGCCCTGTTGCAGCTTTGGTTCGTGCAGCCCGTGCTGCTTCATGCCGAACTCTATGAAGGCGGCGACCTGATCCACTTCGGTGTCGACAGCGTCCTGCCCGCGGTGCAGGACCTGCCCGGCTTCGACCCGCTGCGCGACGGGCTCTCCATCGTCTTCACCATGCTGATCTATTCCGGCTACGCGCTGATCCTGACTGCCTTGATGTCGGTGGCCGAAGGGCAAGGCGCGCAGATCAACGCACGCACAGGCATGTTGTGGGGAATCGCGGGCTTTGTCGCGGTGCATTTCGCGCCAGGCTTCAGCCTCGCCCCCGAAGTGCCCGGCGTGGCGGCGGCGGATGTGACCGTCCGACAGGTGTGGTGGTTCATCACCGTGGCCATGGCCGCCGGTGCGATGTGGCTGATTGCGTTTGGCCGCAATTGGGCCGCGTGGATCGGGGCTGCGGTCCTGCTGCTGGCCCCCCATGTCTACGGCGCGCCGGAACCGGATGTCTTCTCCGGCCCCGTGCCCACCGAATTGGGTGCGCTCTTCGCGGCCCGCGCGTTTGGGATCGGCATGGTCGCCTGGGTCCTACTGGGCACCTTCGCCGGGCATTTCTGGGCCCGCGGCGTCGGGGCTCCAGCGCAATCGCAAGCTGCCTGACACGAGCCCGCCCGAGACACCCTGCGCGGGTCCCGCACCCGCGCAGACCCTCCCTTTGCTGAACACCGGAGCGATCCATGAACACCGCGCTTCCCATGCTGGCCATCGGGTTGATTTTCGGCGGCGGCGTCGGCTTCACCATTGCGGCGGCCAACGGCATCACCCTCGACGGCCATGACCATTCCGCACATCACGGCGGCATGACCCATGGCGGGGCCGACCACGCGGCGCTGCACGACGCGGTCGTGTCACTGCCCGCCGGCACCGAGGCCCCGACGCTGGCGGTGCAAGCCGTCGAAGACCCGATGACGGGCTGGAACCTGCACATCATGACCGAGAATTTCACCTTCTCCCCCGAAAACGCAAGCCGCGATCACATCCCCGGCGAAGGGCACGCCCATGTCTATATCAACGGCGTGAAACTGGGCCGGTTCTACGGCCCCTGGGTGCATCTCGACGGCCTGCCCGACGGCCAGGTCGAGGTCCGCGTCGGACTTTTCGCCAATGATCACCGCCAATTGGCGGTCGGGGATGACCTGCTGAGCCAATCGCTCACATTGGGCAATTAAGCCCGGACCCCGGCCCTCCGCGCTGTTTCATCTTGCCAGGAAAACCTCGGGGGAGTCGCCTTTTGGCGACGGGGGCAGAGCCCCCCAATCAACAAAGCGTGGGCAAAGCCCCCTTTTCACGCAAAGAAACGAACCACCCCCGGTCCAATCTTAAGACATGTCACCCCAA
>CAZPJO010000180.1:0-1748 GCA_964586895.1 uncultured Roseicyclus sp. | reverse complement strand
GCCGAAGGACAGCAGGAAGATCACAGCGAGGATCAACACCGGCACGCGCCCGACAAGACAGAACCGCAGTCGTCCGCAAGTCGTCGCATCCTCGATCCATCCCTGCGGCGCGGTCAAATAGGTGCGCATCGTGGCGATGATATCCGCGCAATCCGCAACCGGGTCCACGCCGGCAAAGAAATACGTCGCGCGGCCCGGGCCCTGCAGCGCAAGGCTCACCGGCCGCGCGCAGGCGTTCATGCAATCCTGCGGCACAATCGTCGCGTCCAGACCAGCCGCGTCGATGGCGGCCTGCAAACCCGCGATATCCGCGCCGTCGCAGGTCACGCACAGGCGCAGAACCGCACTCATTCCAACCCCTCGGGCCGCAACAGATACGTGTCCATGATCCAGCCGTGGCGCGCGCGCGCCTCCGCCCGCCGCGCCACGATGCGCGGGCCCGCCTCGGCCAATGGCCCGGCCTCGATCACCTGTTCCTCCATGCCCAGATACGCCCCCCACCAGATCCGCAGATCATCGCGCGCGAGCCCGCTGAAACTGCATTCACCATCCAGCATGACCACCACGCTTTCGGCCCCGTCCGGCCAGCCCTCGTCGCGCAACCGTCGCCCGGTCGTGACCACGACCGCACCGGCAAGGGTGTTGAACGTGATCGCATGGGCCGCCGTCAACGCGCTGAGCGCCGTGATCCCCGGCACCACCCGGATGCACGGCGCGGGCCGCAGCCTTTGCGCGATGCGCAGCGTGCTGTCGTAAAGCGACGGATCGCCCCACACCAGAAGTGCCGTCGGACCCGCAGCGCCCGACAGCGCCGACACCCAGCGCTGCGCGATCTCGTCGTGCCATGCCATCACCCGCGCGCGGTAGGGCAACGTCTCGTCGCGCACCGGGTAATCGAATTCCACGATACGGCCCGTGGCCTCCGCCTCGGTCAGGATCCGGTGGCGAAGCGTGGCAAGGTCATCCTTCTCCGGCCCCTTGCGCGGGACAAGGATCGTGCCCGCCGCGCGAAGCGCGCGCTGCGCCTCAAGCGTGACATGGGCCGGATTTCCGGTGCCGATCCCGATCAGTGACAGCTCCATCATTCCGGCTCCGCCAACGGACCATACAGGATCAGCGCGGGCGCAGAGCCCAATTCACCCTGCAAGCGATCCACCAGATCCGCGACGCTCATCCGGTGTATGGCCTGCTCCGGCGTGCTGACCCCTTCGGCCAGAAGTGCGGGCGTCTCGGGCGGCAGCCCCCGCGCGATCAACGCGGCGGCAAGCTTTGGGAAGGTCCGCTTGCCCATGAACACCACCGTCGAGGCCGTCGGATCGGCCAGCGCATCAAGCGATATATCATCCGGCAATTCGCCCGACGCGTCATGTCCGGTGACGAACTGCACCCGCCGCGCCGTCAGGCGGCGGGTCAACGGAATGCCATGGGCCGCCGCGGCCGCGATGGCGCTCGGCACGCCGGGGATGATCTCATAGGTGATGCCCGCCGCACGCAGGGCGACCAACTCCTCCTCCAGCCGCCCGAACAGGCCGCTGTCACCGGATTTCAGCCGCACCACACGGCCCCCCTGTTGCGCGTATTCCACCAACAATTGCGAGACATGGCGTTGCTTGGGTGATGGCCGCCCGGCGCGTTTTCCCACCCCCACCAGATCCGCCCCCGCGCGCGCATGGCTCAGGATCGGACCGCTCGACAAATCGTCGAACAACACCGCATCGGCGCGCTTGAGCCGGTCCACCGCCTTGAGC
>CAZPJO010000179.1:5394-5609 GCA_964586895.1 uncultured Roseicyclus sp. | reverse complement strand
TCGCGCAGCTCGGCGGTGGGCGGCTTGTCGATCACGCGCGGCGGAATCACTTCGCCCTCGGGGCCTTTCATCCAATCGCGATGCACCCGGTTGCGCCAGCGGCAGGTTTCGAACACGCGCGTTTTGTAGAGGTCCTTGATCGGATTGTAGCCGCCCGCCATGTCGCCATAGATCGTGGCATACCCCACGGCGACCTCGGATTTGTTGCCGGTCGT
>CAZPJO010000179.1:1615-5384 GCA_964586895.1 uncultured Roseicyclus sp. | reverse complement strand
ATTGGATATTCTCCTCCGTGACGTCCGCGTCGAGCCCCTCGAACAACGGCGCAAGGGTTTCGGTCACCGCCTCGCGCGCGGGCGTGATCGGGATCGTGTCGAGCCGACATCCCAACCGCTCCGCCACGTCGCGGGCATCGTCGAGCGAGGTCTGCGACGTGTAGCGCGACGGCAGCATCACGCAATGCACGTTGTCCGGCCCGATCGCATCGGCGGCAATCGTGGCCACGATCGCGCTGTCGATCCCGCCCGACAGGCCGAGGACCACCTGCTTGAACCCGGTCTTGCGCAGGTAATCGCCAAGCGCCATCACCATCACCCGGTAATCGGCCTCGTATTCATCGGGCAGATGCGCCTTTTCGCCCTCCACCGCGCGCCAGCCCTCGGCACCGCGTTGGAAATCAACGAAATAAAGGTCTTCCTCGAATTGCGGGGCCTGCATCGCCAGCCCGCCACCGGGGTTCAAGACGAACGATCCGCCATCGAAGACCTGATCATCCTGCCCGCCAAGCAGGTTCACATAGGCCATCGGCAGGCCGGTCTCGACCACGCGACGCACGATCACCTGATGGCGGACCGCCATCTTGCCGCGGTGGTAGGGCGATCCGTTGGGCGAGATCAGGATCTCCGCGCCGCTTTCCTCCAGCGTTTCGCAGACATCCTCGAACCACGCATCCTCGCAGATCGGCAGGCCCAGGCGCACGCCCGCAACCGACACCGGCCCCTGCAAATCGCCGGGGTGGTAATACCGCACCTCGTCGAAGACCGCATAATTGGGCAATTCATGCTTCAGGACCTTGGCCTTCACGACCCCGCCTTCGCAGACGTAATAGGCGTTATAGGGCGATCCGGCCCCCCACATCGGCCCGCCGCGCGCATCGCCATCGCCCCACCATGGGCCCCCGATCCCGAACGCGGGCCCATCGGCACAGCGCGCCGCGAGATCGCTGATCACTTTTTCGACGTCCTGTGCGAAGGCGGGCTTCATCACCAGATCAAGCAACTGATACCCGGTGGCGAACATCTCGGGGAAGGCCACGAAATCCGCGCCCTCCGCCCTGGCCTTTTCCCAGGCCTCAAACGCCTTTTGTGCATTGCCCGCAAGGTCGCCCACGGTGGCATTCAACTGTGCCATGCACAAACGGAACGTATCGGCCATTTCATCCTCCTCAAGCGCCCGGCGACGCGGCTTGCCCCCTCATAGCACCTCTGCCAGCGGGTCCAAGCGCCAAGCCGCCGACCATGGGGTTAAAGACATTGCCACATCGCCCTGACTCACCTAGCTTTGCGGACGAAAACGAACATCTCCGATCAAGGGAGGGTGCAGGAATGAAACAGGCAATCATCGCGGCGGTTTTCGTGGCACTGAACGGCGTATCCATTGGCGCGGCGTTCGCGCAGGACACCGGCGAGACCACGACCGATATTCAGCAATACGACAATGGCGGCATCTACGAGGGCGAATTCCGCAACGGGGTGCAGCACGGCACCGGCACCTATCGCCTGCCCAATGGCTATACCTACACCGGCACCTGGGTCGACGGCGAGATCCGCGGCGCGGGCACCGCGACCTTCCCCGATCAATCCGTCTATGTCGGAAATTTCGTGGCCGGGCGTCCCGAGGGCGAGGGCATGATCACCTTCGCCGATGGCTCCACCTATGAGGGGCAATGGGCCGAGGGCCGCATTGAGGGCACCGGCACGGCGATTTATTCCAACGGCGTGAGCTATACCGGGCAATTCCGCAATGCGCTCCACCATGGCACCGGCACCATGACCGGCCCCAATGGTTATCGCTATGAAGGGGAATGGCAGGACGGCCTGAAACAGGGGGCAGGGTCCATCACCTATCCCGACGGGGCGACGTATTCCGGCGATTTCGCGGGCGGCGTGCGTTCGGGCACCGGACGCCTGGAAATGGCCGATGGCGTCATCTACGAGGGCGACTGGGCCGAGGGACAGATCAACGGGACCGGCACGCTCACCCAACCCAACGGCGACATCTATGTCGGCGAGCTGGTCAATGGCCAGCGGCAGGGGCAGGGGCGCGTGACCTATGAAAACGGCGATGTGTATCAGGGTGATTTCGCCAATGACCGCCGCCATGGGCAGGGCACGTTCACCGGCGTTGATGGCTACGTCTATGTGGGCGCCTGGGCCGATGGCTCGATCCAGGGCGAGGGTCAGGTGACCTATCCCGACGGTTCGGTCTATGAGGGCACGTTCCGCAATGACCTCGCCCACGGCACCGGGACCATCACCTATCCCAACGGGTCAAGCTATACCGGCGAATGGGTGGACGGTGTGATCCAGGGCGCGGGCACCGCGCGTTACGCCAATGGGCTGGTGTATGAGGGCAATTTCCTCAACGCGCGCCAACACGGCCAAGGCACCATGTCCCACCCCGACGGCTATCGCTATCAGGGGCAATGGGAAGAGGGCCTGCGCCATGGGCAAGGCGTGGCCACCTATGCCGACGGCACCGTTTATGAAGGCACGTTCGAGGCCGGCCAACGCGAAGGGCAGGGCACGTTGACCATGCCCGATGGCTTCACCTATGACGGCCAATGGGACGACGGCGAGATCAACGGCACCGGCACCGCCACCTATTCCAACGGCGATGTTTACACCGGCACCTTCGTCAATGGCCGCAGGCAGGGGGCGGGTACGATGACCTATGCCACGGGCGAAGTGCTTGAAACGGAGTGGGAAAACGGGCTTCCGAACGATGCCAATGCGCCCGCCGTCGCAGCGGAGCCAGATACGGGTGAGGTTGGTCCGGGGGAAGGCACGGCTGATGCGGATGTTGCGGAAGAGGCCGCCGAGACGGAAGAGGCCCCGGCGACCGAATAACGCGCGGCGCGGATCACTCAAAGGAAAAGGGCCGCCTGCACCTCGCAAGCGGCCCTCAATTGTTATCGTCGCGTGTTCACGCGTCTGCTTGCGCTTTTGCCTCCGGCGACTTGCCAAGGATGATCATGCTCAGCAGGTCATCGTCGGTCACATCGGCGGTGTTGACCGTGCCCACCAGCTTGCCGTTTTTCATCACGCTCGCCCGGTCGCACAGGTTCAGAACCTGATGCACATCATGGTCGATCAGGAAGATGCCGATGCCCTCGGATTTCAACTGCTGGATCAACTCCGAAACCATCTGCGTCTCTTGCGGGCCAAGGGCGGCGGTCGGCTCGTCCATGATCAGGATGCGCGCGTTGAAATAGACCGCGCGCGCAATCGCAACCGATTGCCTCTGTCCACCGGACAGGGCCGAAACCGGGGAGCTGAACTTCTGGAAATTCGGGTTCAGCCGGCCCATGATCTTGCGCGTCTCGGCCTCCATCGCGTCGTCATCGACCAGACCAAGGGGCGTGACCAATTCACGGCCCAGAAACAGGTTCGCCGACGCATCAAGATTATCGGCCAGCGCCAGCGTCTGGTAAATCGTCTCGACGTTGTAGGATCGCGCCTCACGCGGGTTGGTGATCGTGGCGCGTTCGCCGTCGATGTAGATCTCGCCCGCATCGGGCGCATAGGCCCCCGACAGCATTTTGATCAACGTGGATTTCCCGGCCCCGTTATGGCCCAGAAGCCCCACGACTTCGCCCGGATAAAGATCGACGCTGACATCATCGACGGCGCGCACGCCGCCGAACGAGATCGACATGTTGCGCAGTTCAACAAGAGGTTTGGTCATCTCAGCGCGCTCCCAGGCGTTTGCGGTAAATCGTGTCGATCAACACGGCGAGCACAAGAACAACGCCCACGACGATGT
>CAZPJO010000179.1:0-1605 GCA_964586895.1 uncultured Roseicyclus sp. | reverse complement strand
GGCCATGCCCGATTGCAGGCTCTGCATGATCAGCGCGCCAAGGATCGCACCGTAGATCGTGCCGACCCCCCCGGCGAGCGCCGTGCCGCCGATCACCGCCGCGGCGATCACACGCAATTCGTCCAGCGTGCCGATATCGTTGGTGTGATTGGCCAACCGGGCCGAGGCCACGACCGCGGAAATGGCGCACAGGATCCCCATGATGGTGAAGATCTTCACCGTCAGAAGCCGCGTGTTGATGCCCGAAAGCTCTGCCGCATCGGGGTTGCCGCCGGTGGCAAAGATGTAGCGCCCCAGCCGGGTGCGCCGCGCGATCAGCGTCATCACGATGGCCACGGCAATCAGGATGAAGACGGAAATCGGCAATCCATAGGCTTGCGTGAACCCTTCGGGCATCACCTCGCCCTGCGCCTCGAACATCCGCTCCAGGCGGCGTGTCGGGATCTGGTAGGAATTCAGGACCGCGATGAACCCAAGGATGGAACCGGCCGCCAGCGCCGACATCACGCCCTCGGCCCAGACCGGCTTGACGTCGAAGCCGTGGCGCATCTTGGCGCGCCGCCCGGCCCACATCGCGGCCACGGCGGCCACGGCGAGCACGTCACCGACCCCCCACGACCGGCTTGCGCCCAATGTGCCGTTGGTCCCGCCGAACACCAGAAACGTTGAATCAAGCGGCCCAATCGTCGCGCCGTTGGTCAAGAACCACGCCACGTTGCGCCAGACAAGGAAACCGCCAAGCGTCACGATGAACGCCGGGATCCCAAGATACCCCACAAGCCAGCCCTGAAATCCGCCGATGATCGCCCCGGTGATCACGCCCACAAGCACGGTGATGATCCACGTCGCCGGATGGTTCAGGCCGAAGCCGAGCATTTCGGGCAGGATCACCGTCTGCGTCATCGCCATGACCGCCGAACAGGTCGCCAGAAGGGCGCCCACCGAAAGGTCGATGTGGCGATTGACGATCACGAACACCATCCCGCAGGCCATGATGGCCACCGACACGGTCTGGATCGTCAGGTTGAAGATGTTGCGCGGCGTCAGAAAGCGCCCGTCGGTGATCACATTGAACAAAAGGCAAAGGACCACGAACGCGGCGACCATGCCAAGCAGGCGCGTGTCCAACCCGAGTTTCTTGAAGAAGGAGGTCTCCGCAGGTGGCGGGGACAGGGGGGGGGTGTCGGTCGTCATGGCCATCTCCGGCGCTCGTATCTCAGGATAAAAAAAGGGCGCCCCACCCCGACAGAGATGGGGCGCCCAGACAGCTTAGCACCGATCGGGAGGATCAGTTACAAGGTGCCGGGCCATCCGTGACGCCCTGGCAAAGCGCGTCGACCTCGATCCAACCTGCATCCGTGACGGCCGTCAGGTTGTCCGCAGTGACCGGAACGGGTGCCAGGAACATCGCGTTCATCGTGGTCCCCGAAGGCGAGGTCCATTCCTGTGCCCCTTCGATGTCACCCAACGCGGTGCCACCGGCGAGAGCGACCGCGATTTCAGCCGCTGCGCGACCCAGATCACGGGCATCTTTCCAGACCGAAACGGTCTGCGTGCCAAGGGCCACACGGTTCAGCGCGGCATGATCGCCGTCCTGACCGGACA
>CAZPJO010000178.1:3601-5640 GCA_964586895.1 uncultured Roseicyclus sp. | reverse complement strand
GGGCCAATCGGGACAGCCCAGTCTGTGGGGCGCGCCATCCGGTCGGGGCGGTAGAGCATGCCGGTGAGTGTATGTGTCCCCAAAGGTGTCGCGCCATCCCCTTCTTTTTTGCGCGTGCTCAGCCCGCCTTTGCCGATGGTGCAGGGGTAATAACGCCCCTGAAAGCGCAGGCCCCTGCGCGTCAGCACCAGATCGTCAGGGCTCACAGAAGGTGGCCTGACTTCGCGGCCTTCGTCGCCAGATAGCCCGCGTTGTGGCGGTTTTCACCCACTTGCAGGGGCACACGTTCTGCCACTTCCACGCCGCTGGCTTGCATCATGTCCACTTTTCTGGGGTTGTTTGTCAGCAGTCGAACTGCCGAGAAACCCATGGATTTGAGGATGTCCGCGCCCAGCCGGAAGTCACGCTCATCGTCTTCAAAGCCAAGGCGGTGGTTGGCTTCGACCGTGTCAAAGCCTTGATCCTGAAGGGAATAGGCGCGCATTTTGTTGGCCAGACCAATCCCGCGCCCTTCCTGATTGAGGTAAAGCAGGATGCCGTGGCCCTCGGCCCCCATCTGGGCAAGGGCTGCGCGCAGTTGTGGACCACAGTCGCATTTCAGGCTGCCCATCAGGTCGCCGGTAAAGCAGGCCGAGTGCAACCGCGCCAGCACAGGCGCGCCGCGGTCGGGGCGGCCGATCTCGATGGCGTAGTGTTCTTCGCCGCCGTCTTCGGGGCGGAAGATGTGCAGGCGTCCCGCCTCAGAGGCCTCCATCGGCAGGCGGGCGTTGACCATCGGATGCAACGGGCTGCGGGTGTTAAGCGCAGGAATGGCAGCCGCCAGCGAAAGGGCGGTGAGACCGTGTTTCAACGCAAAGCCCGGGCCATCGGGCAATTCCAGCACCAAAGTTGCAGGCAACAACCGCGCGGATTTCGCCAGATCAATTGCCGCACGGTGGGCCGCAACATCGCCACCACGCAGGCAGCGGAAGGGGCCTTTCATCGGTGCGCGCAGGTCATCTGCGGGATCAGCGATGCTGCGCACCCATGCGGGGGCGGCATCATCGGGCAAGGCAATGCGGGCCAGATCGCCGTCGTATATCTGCGCCTTGAGCACCTCTGCACGGCGCGCCGTGATCGCCAGCACGGGGTCGCCGCCTAAGGCCAAAACATCGGCCAATCGCGCCGGATCAAGGGTTTCGGCGGCCATGACCAGCACCGAAGGGGCGCTCAGCAGCACCACAGGCACACCCATGCGCAGATCAGCGCGGGCGCGGGCCAACTGCTCTGAAATGTCAGGAGCGAGGGGCATTCGTGTTACAACTCCGGTCGATTGTTGAAAGATTTCTATGTCAGGAGCCCGCGAATTGAAACATTTCTCGGGATTCGCAACACGAGGCTGTGAGAGATGCGGTGCAAAGCTTGCCGTGTCGCACCGCAGGTCGCATCTATCATACAACAGAAACGGGAGGCCACCATGGCGCAACTCAAGAAAATCCTGCTTGTCGATGATGATGACGATCTGCGCGAAGCGCTGAGCGAGCAGTTGATCATGACCGAGGACTTTGACGTGTTCGAAGCGGCCAACGGCGGAGATGCCATGGTGCGCGCCAAAGAGGCGATCTATGATCTTGTCATCCTTGATGTGGGCCTGCCCGATACCGATGGCCGTGAATTGTGTCGCCTGATGCGCAAGCAAGGCGTCAAAAGCCCGATCATGATGCTGACCGGCCATGACGGGGATGCCGATACCATTCTGGGTCGATGCAGGTGCCAATGACTATGTGTCCAAGCCGTTCAAATTCCCTGTGCTTCTGGCACGGATCCGCGCGCAGCTGCGCCAGCATGAGCAGTCCGAGGATGCGGTGTTCCAGCTTGGGCCGTATACGTTCAAGCCCGCGATGAAGATGTTGATCACCGAGGACGAGCGCAAGATCCGCCTGACCGAGAAAGAGACCAATATCCTCAAGTTCCTGTACCGTGCGCAGGATGGCGTGGTGGCCCGCGATATTCTTCTGCACGAGGTCTGGGGCTACAATGCGGGGGTCACGACCCACACG
>CAZPJO010000178.1:281-3591 GCA_964586895.1 uncultured Roseicyclus sp. | reverse complement strand
AAAATAGAACCAGATCCGTCCAATGCGCGCCTTCTTGTCACCGAATCCGGTGGCTACAGATTGGTGGCGTAACGAGCAGTGAAGTTCCCGCCGATGCCCGGGTTACGGCATCATCTCTCCCTGTTGGACTTGGCCCGGGCTTCGCGCCTGGGTCTTTTTTTGACCAATCCCCGGATTCTTTGACCTGGATCAAATTCGGGTCGGTCCGGGATGCGTATACCTCAGCATACAACCTCCCTGTTGTGACTTCGCCCGGCCCTTGAGCCGGGCTTCTTTTTGGCCGGATGGGTGCCGCGCTTGGGCGTCAGCTTTTGGGCAAGCGCAACCTTGCCAGCCCATAGAGGAACAGGGCGGCCAATGCGCCTGCGCCGATCAGGTAGACAAGGCGCAAGGCGTCTTCGCGACCCAACGACGGCTCGGCCAGCGCCATGATCCATCCCCCCGCCAATGCGCCAATGGGCATCATGCCCCAGCCGAAGAACCGGTAGATCGAATTGACCCGCCCCAAAAGGGCGTCGGGGATCACCCGTTGGCGGTATGACACGGTGACGACGTTCCAAAGTACCGCCACGAAAGTTTGCACGAACAAGAGCGCAAGGGCCAAGGGGACGGAGGTGAAAAGGTAGAGCCCGACGAACGGCAAGGGCATGAGCGCCAGCGCGATCCAGAGCGCGCGATCCGCCCCGAGCCACCGCGCCAGCGCCGGGCACAGCAGGCCACCGGCCACCCCGCCCGCCGCACCCGCGGTCAGCAAAAGGCCATGACCGATGGCGTCGAGGCCCAGAACCTCTTGGCTATAAAGAACCAGGACCGTGAACCCCGCCATATGGGCCGCGTTCAGCCCGCCCAGGATCAGCGCCAGTTGCAGGATAACGCGGTGTTGCCGGATCCACGTCCATCCGGCCCGAAGTTCGCGCCAGAAGCTGTCGCGTTGCATCGCCACCGCGCGGGCTGGGAATGCGATGGCCCAGACGGCCCATGCCGCAAGCGCGAAGCCCAACGCCTCGAACACGAACGGCGCGGGCACGGCCAGCGCGATCAGGACACCGGCCAGCGGGGGGCCGACGAATTGGCCCATGACCTGCTCGACCGTCCAGATCTGGCCGTTGGCCTCTTCCAGGTGATCCTTGTGAACGACGCTTGGCAAGGCGGTCTGTGCGGCGTTGTCGCGGAAGACTTCGGCCGTGCCCATCAGGAAGGCCAGTGCGGAGAGGCCCGCGATCTGCCACGCAATTGCGCCGTCCCCCGGGCCGGACAGGATCAGCGCCACTACCGCCATGGCCAGCGCCATGCGGGCCAGATCAGCGCGCACCATCATGCGTTGCCGGTCGGCCCGGTCGGTCAGCACGCCGACCGGAAGGGACCACAAAAACCATGGCAGGCGCGTCGCAAACGCGACAAGCGCCAACGCGCGGGGGTCGGTGGTGATCAAGGTGGCCAGCCACGGAAAGGCCAGAACGCCAATGCCGTCGGACAGGTTCGCCAAACCCGCGCCGGACAGAAGCAGGCGGAAATTGCGGTTCTCTCGGATCAGCGCAGCCATGGGCGCAGCTTGCGCAGAGCCCGCAATCGGGCACAATGCAGAGATGAGATTTCTTTTCCGTGCCCTGATCGCGCTTGGTGTGCTTGTCGTGTTGGCCTTGGCGGGGCTGCGGTTGGCCGCACATCTGCGGGAGACGGACGATGCATCGGCCAGCCCTGCGATCGGCGGCTTTGTGCAGACTGACCATGGCGCGATCTACGCGATTGCGATGGGGCCCGAGGCGGGCCCGCCGGTTTTGTTGATCCATGGTTCGGTCGGGTGGTCGGGCACGTGGCTCCATACGATGGAAGAGCTCGCCATGGCGGGCTATCGCGCCATCGCCATAGACGTGCCGCCGATGGGGTATTCCGCGCGTCCCGAGGGGGCGGATTTCGGGCGCGCGGCCAGTGCGGCGCGCATCCTTTCCTTTGTCGAAACGCTTGGGCAGCCGCCCCATATCGTGGCGCATTCCTTTGGCGCGGGGGCGGCGGTTGAGGCGGTGATGCAACGGCCCGAGGTGGCGCAATCGCTGACCATCATCGCGGGGGCCTTGCCGCTTGATCCCGACGGCTCCGCGAGTTTGCCCGCGCCATTGCGCCCGGTGTGGCTGCGCGAGGTGGTGGTGTCGGCCAGCGTGACGAACCCGCTTTTGGCGCGCCCGTTGTTGCAGGCGTTCGTGCACCGCGACGAGGCGGCGACGGACGAGGTCCTTGCAACGCTGAGCCAACCGGCGACGCAGGACGGCGCGACGGAGGCCCTGGCGCATTGGTTGCCCACGCTGTTGATCCCGCCCGTCGGGCTTCCGTCGGTCACGTCAGAGGCCTTTGGCGCGTTGGGCTTGCCGGTGGCGTTGATCTGGGGCGCTCAGGATACGACCACGCCGCTGGCGCAGGGCGAAAACCTGGCCGCGTTGATCCCGGATGCGCGGCTTACGATCCTGCCGGATGTGGGCCATATTCCGATGATCGAAGACGCGGAGGCGTTTGACGCGGCCTTGCTGGCGGCGTTGGATGCGCTTGCGGTGGCGCAATGACACAGGACGACGCGGATATGTCAGTTGTTGAGCTGCACGATGATCTTTTGATCGGGTCACGTCAGACGCGGGCGGTGTATCGGCACCCCAAACGGGATGATCTTGTCCTCAAGATCGAAACTGGCAAAGCGCCGGGCCGCAAGAGATGGTATGAGCGCAAGCCACACATTGCTTCGTCCATGGAGCGGGAATTGCGCGGCTATGCCGATGTGATGTCGCGGCTGGGCACACAGCCCGATTTCGTGGCCCGCATCCATGGGCTTGAACGGACATCGCTTGGGCCCGCCATTCTGGCCGAAAACGTGACCTACGGGAGCAATGCACATGCGGTGTTGCGCGATGTTCTGAAAGACCGGGCCGATCTTGGGTTGAGTGCAAGCGACATGCGCTGGTTGTCGGGGCGCTATGGCGAAATCGGAACCCGGCTGACCGAGTGCAATGCTTTCACCCATGGCATCCGGCCCGAGAACTTCATGGTGCTGCGCAAAGACGGAGCATTGTCTCTGCGGATGTTCGATTTCAAGACGAACGTCTATCGACAATTGATTTCACCGCGCCTTGTGCCCGGCGCGGAACGGTACGAACAACGCCGGAAAATGGCGGAAGTGCAGGCGTTGTTCGACAGCTGGTTTGCGCGACACGGGGCGACAGCAGGCTGAGACGCGCGGACGGCTGGACACCATGGGAGAGGCTTCTATGCTCCGTCACCAACGCAGCCGGAGCCTGACCATGCCCTTCACCCTTGCCACCTGGAA
>CAZPJO010000178.1:0-271 GCA_964586895.1 uncultured Roseicyclus sp. | reverse complement strand
TCGACAAGATCCCCGTCGAGGTGTTCGAGGCGCTGGGATACACGCATATGGTTGCGCGCAGGCAGAAGGGGTACAACGGGGTCGCGATCTTCTCGAAGATCCCGATGGTCGAGGCGGGCAGCCATGATTTCGCGCAGCTTGACCATGCCCGCCACATCGCGGGGCAGCTGGAAAACGGCGTCACGATCCACAATTTCTACGTCCCCGCCGGCGGCGATGTGCCGGACCGCGAGGCGAATGTGAAATTCGGGCAGAAGCTGGATTACCTGAC
>CAZPJO010000177.1:584-5645 GCA_964586895.1 uncultured Roseicyclus sp. | reverse complement strand
CTTGAGCCGGGGGCCGAGATAGGGATTTAAAATCACTTCACCAATGCGGCTGACCTCTCCGAGCCCGCTCAACAGGAGAAGCGGCGGTTGAAGAACCTCTCCGTCCATCACGCTATGGGCCTTGGCCTTGTAGCCGAGGTTGCGCAATTGCCGCGCGATCACCCCGCCCAGAAGCGAAAACCGCAGATAGGCGCGCATGCTCTGCGCCACACTGATCCAATCGTCGCCGGACGCGCCCTCCATCGTCTCGAAACCCTGGTCGATGATCATGGAGATTGCATTATCATGGGGAGGATCGATGGGCGCGCCGGCAGCATCGTGGGAATACCATGTCCAATCGGGGCACCGGCTCAGGCCCACGGCATCGACGCCAAGAAAGTAGCTTGCCGCCTTCACAAGATCGGCTGCCTCTTGCGGGGGGAACGACACCTTCTCAGGTGCGGCCTCCCCATCTTGTAGAAGAACGAAAGCGCCCAATGCGCGCCGCTGTGCCGATGAGGGCGCGGATTTCCGGACATAATATCCGCCCTTCGCCCCATCCTGCAGCGGCTTTCCCATATCGCCGAATTGCGCCCGCGCGAACATGTCCGCGCGTTTCGGAACCCTTGGCACGCGGGCCTCGTCGATGAAGGTGGTGGGCTCATCGACCCGCTTGAGGGTCTCGAACGGATGCGCCCCGTCCACGAAGCGCCGCTTGGCATAGGGTTGGCGTTGCCGCGGCATATCCACGGCGGGATCAAGGGGACGATCGGGCGCAACGTCAAAGGATGTGGTGATCGCGGCGATGCCGAAGTCCGCCCCGATGAACGGGGCGACCGGACCACCGTGGCCCGACACCGCGAGACCGGCGGCAACCGCAAGACGGTTCAGATCGACATCGGACGTCGACGCGGTGTGCGCGCGCGCATCATGGCCCAGAACCCTCAGGTAATTCGCGATCACAACCGCCGTCTCAGCGGCCAAAAGGCACGAGCGGTGCGCCACCGCGTCAGCGATCCAATCGGCGCCGGGCTCGCTCGGGTCCGGCGCGCGGGGATGCTCGTACAGAAAGACAATCGCATGGGTGTGGCCGTCGATTGTGGTGGGCGGGGCCTCCATCGACTCCTTCAGGTCTGCCATGATCAGGTCGATCCCGGACGCCAGCGTCTTGGTCTGCCGGGTGCGCAGATCATCCGCCAATCGCGCGATATCGGGGTTGAGATAGGGCCGGTCCAGCACCGCTTCGACGGGCAGCGCGCAGGTGCCCACCATTGACGCATCTGCAAAATAGCCAAACGCCTTGAGGTGGTTGGCCCGTTCCTGCGTATCCTCGGGCGCGGCGGCGACGGCCTTGTTGATCAGCCCGTCGCGGATCGCATCAAGCATGGCGGCATGGTCGCGCATCGCATTGACGATGGAGCTTGGCCGATGATCATACGCATAGGACAGCGGCTTGAACGGGGCCGCGCGCGCCACGTCCGCCACATCGGTGCGCGCACAGTTTTCCAAGCGATATGGGCCCAGATGCACGGGCCGGGATTTGTCAGAGAAGAGGCGCATACCCATCGCGTGCCGGTCCAGTCTATACCATGATTGCGTGCCGCATAGCATCGACCGGATCGGACGCGAATGGCAATGGCAGCCTTAGGGGCGCGCGGCGCTTAATGCGGCGCGCAGGGTGTCGCGATCACCGATATGGTTGGCCAGGATCAGGATCAGCCGCGCATTCAGGGCGTCGGATTGATCCTTGCTCAGGCCCGCATGGGCGGCGAGAAGCTCGTCATAGAACCCGTCTGCATCGGGAATGTTTGGGTCGGTATTGAGCGTCATGTCAGGGCCATCGCGGTTTGAAGGGCGTTCAGGATTTGCTCGGATGTCGGGCGCTGCCAACGGGCGGCGACATGCTGATCGGGCCGAATGAGATAAAGCGCCGACGATGCGCTGCCCAGATAGCGCTCGCGCAGCAGGGGCGAGACGCCAGCGCCGCTCAGCCGAACCGTGTCAAGGGCGACGCCGGTCAAATCCAGACCAGACGGCAGGTCCGTGCCGATCGCCAGAAGCGTGAAGCGCCCTTTCAGATCATCCAGCAGGAACCCGTCGTTCACGGGGGCATCCGGGCATGGGCTCCCGGGTCGGGTGCGAGGGGGGCCACCGGGCAAGGCGTCGGGAGTGTTAAGCGACAGACCATCATAGGTGCAAGGCACCGACAGACGCCCGGAATTCACCATCGGGCGCGCAAAGGCATGGTCGCGGGCCAGGGTCAGGACGGCATTGCGGAAGATCTGGGAGATGTCCGATTTCGGCGTGAGAAAATCGGTGGCGCGGGTGGAGTTCAGGATATTCTCATCGGCCCCGAAGACGCGTTCTTCATCATAGGTGTCAAGCAAGGCCTCCGGCGCCAATCCCTTGAGGACCAGATCCAGTTTCCACGCCAGATTGTCGGCGTCCTGCATCCCGGAATTCGCGCCCCGCGCGCCAAATGGACTGACTTGGTGCGCGCTGTCACCTGCGAAGATCACGCGGTCGTGGCGGAACCTCTCCATCCGGCGGCATTGGAACGTGTAGATCGAGGTCCAGACCAGCTCGTAATCCGTGCCGTCGGGCAGGAATTCGTCGATGCGTTGGCGGATGCGGCCCTCGTCAAGCTCGGCCTTGCGGTCGATGTCCCACCCCAACTGAAAATCGATACGCCAGACGTCGTCGGGCTGCTTGTGCAGAAGCGCCGATTGGCCCGCACCTTCAAAGGGTGGCTCGAACCAGAACCAGCGTTCGGTCGGGAAATCGGCCGTCATGCGCACGTCGGCGATCAGAAAATTGTCTTCGAACACGCGGCCATCGAAGCTTAGGCCCATGATCTCGCGGGTGGGCGAGCGGGCTCCGTCGCAGGCGATGACGTAATCGGCGGTCAGGGTATAGGGGCCGTCGGGCGTGTCGATGCGCAAAACGACATGATCGGCAAGCTGTTCGATCCCTGAGACGACATTGCGGCCACGGATCTCGATGGGTTTGCCTTCGCATTCGGCCCGACGGAGCGCATCGATCAGGAACTTCTCGAAATAGGGCTGTTGAAGATTGATGAAGGCGGGGTTCTTGTGGCCGTCTTCGGGCAAGAGGTTGAATTCGAAGACCTGCTCCTCGCCGTGGAACACCTTGCCGACGTTCCAGACGATGCCCTTGTCCACCATGTCGCGCCCTGCCCCAAGACGATCCGCGATCTCCAGCGTGCGTTTGGCAAAACAGATCGCGCGGGAGCCTTGGCCGACGCCGTCGTGGTCATCAAGGATCAGTGCGGGCGTGCCCTTTTGCGCCAGGTCGAGGCCAGTTGCCACGCCCACGGGCCCGCCGCCGATGATGACGACGGGGTGGTGGGCGGGCGCATCGGCAGACTGGTCCGCAACGCAGGCATAGGGGTAAAGCTCGTGCGCGAGCGCGTAATTGGCACCAACCATGGAACGTCTCCGTTTTGTGTTGCGTCAGTCACTCCTCGGATTTGCGCCCTCTTGGGCGCAAACCCTCCTTGCAGATCAGCCTTGAAGGGCCTCCCACATCTCAATGTCGCGCTTGTCGGTCCAGATGCGGGGGTGGGTGATACCGCGCGCCTCGTCGTAGGCGCGGGCGACGTTGAACGGCAGGCAGTGTTCGTAGATCGCGTAGTCGGCGAATTTGGGGTCGCAGGCGGCGCGAACGGCGTCCCAGGCGTCTTTGAGGGTGCCGTTTTTGGCCGCAACACGTGCGGCGGGGGCGTAGGTGCTGTCGACGAAATCGCGGGTGGAGGCGATGGCGCGGTCTACGGCCTCGGTCCCGATGAGCGCGCCGCCACGGCCCGGTGCGATAGCGTCGGGCTGGAAGGCGGCGATGTTGTCCAGCGTTTTGCCCCAGTCGGCGAAGTGGCCGTCGCCGCAGTAGCACGCAGAGTGGTCTTCGACGATATCGCCAGTGAAAAGCACGTTGGAGTCGGGGACGTGGATCACCGCGTCGCCTGCGGTGTGGGCGCGGCCGACGTGGGAGATATCGACGCGGCGGGACCCAAGGTAGACCGTCATGCTGTCGGAGAAGGTGGGCGTCGGCCAAGTCAGGCCCGGAATGCTTTCATGACCTTCGAAGAGGCGCGGAAAGCGTTGGAATTCGCTGTCCCAATCCTCCTGGCCGCGCTCGACCACCATGGACCGTGCCGTTTGGGACATGATTACCTGACCGGCGCCGTAAGCCGATGCGCCAAGCACGCGGACGGCGTGGTAATGGGTCAGAACCAGGTGCGAGATCGGCTTATCGGTCACGGACCGCACGCAATCGATGACCTTTTGGGCGAGGCGCGGCGTTGCTTGCGCTTCGACAATCATGACGCTGTCATCGCCGATGATGACACCGGAATTCGGGTCCCCTTCGGCGGTGAAGGCGTAGAGGCCTTCGCCGATCTGATCGAAGGTGATTTTTTTTTCGGTCATATCGCCCTGGGATGCGAAGGCTTTGGCCATGGTGAGTTTCCTTATCGGTGTGCCTTTGGCGGCGTGTGGGAGCCTCCGGCGGAGGTTTTTTGGGCAAGATGAAAGGGTCAGGTCCCAAAGGGGTCGCTGGCCGCGGGGAGAACCGTTCCGGTGCAGGGCCCGAAGCCGATGGTGTAACCGTTGCCTTTGGCGGCGCCGTGAAGGGCGAGGGTATCGCCATCCTCGATGAAGGTGCGCGGGCCGTTGGGGGTGTCAATCGGGTCTTTGCCGCCCCAGCTCAGTTCAAGCAGCGAGCCGCGTTGATGCCGTTCGGGGCCGGAAATCGTGCCGGTACCAAGCAGGTCGCCCACCCGCATCGGGCAGCCCGACGTGGTGTGGTGGGCGAGTTGTTGTGCGGAAGAATAGTAGAGTTCATCGGCATTGGTTTCGGCGATGGTGTTGCCGTTGAGACTGACCGACAGGGCGATGTCATGGTTCATCGGCCCGGTGTCTCGCAGATGCGCCAGCAGCGGGCGTTCGCGCGGGGGCGTCGGCGTGCGGAAGGCGGCCAGCGCCTGGGCGGTGACGATCCAGGGGCTGATGGTTGTGGCCGTCGCTTTGGCCTGAAACGGCCCAAGCGGGTGGTATTCCCCGGCTT
>CAZPJO010000177.1:0-574 GCA_964586895.1 uncultured Roseicyclus sp. | reverse complement strand
GCCCCCGTCAGGCTGCAAAGTCACTTCAAGATTAATGTCATACAACATCGGCCCGGTGTCACGCAAATAAGGCAACAACGCCCCCTCGCGCACAGGCGTAGGCCTGCGAAACGGCTCTAACGCAGCCTGCGTGACCACCCAAGAACTGATCGACGTCGCCGCCGCCTTGCTCTGAAACGGCCCAAGCGGCTGATACTCCCAGGCCTGAATGTCGCGCGCCGACCAATCGTTCAGAAGAACATAGCCGAAGATCGCTTCAAACGCCTGATCGACGCTCAGCGGGCCGGATGACGGCGTCCCAACGATGGCCCCGATCTCAAGCTCGATATCGAAGCGGGCCGAGGGGGCCCAACGGGGCGCGTCGTCATCGGGACCTTTCAATTGACCCCAGGGACGCTGAATATCGGTGCCGGAGACGACCACCGAGGAGGCCCGTCCGTTGTAGCCGATGGGAATGTGGAGCCAGTTCGGAGGCAGCGCATTTTCCGCGCCGCGAAACATGGTGCCAACATTGGTCGCATGGTGGCGACCGGCGTAGAAATCGGTGAACTCGGTCACGGTGAAGGGCAGGTGC
>CAZPJO010000176.1:0-5669 GCA_964586895.1 uncultured Roseicyclus sp. | reverse complement strand
CCTGCAAGGTGCTTTCGGGCGAAGGCCGCATGGTTAACGTGACGCTTTGCTTCTCCGCCAATCAGGCCCTGCTGGCCGCCAAGGCGGGGGCCACGTTCATCTCGCCTTTCGTGGGCCGCTTGGACGATATCAACATCGACGGCATGGATTTGATCGCCGAGATCCGCCAAATTTACGATAACTATGATTTCTCCACAGAAATCCTCACAGCCTCGATCCGCTCTGCCAACCACATGAAAGAGGCCGCGCTGATTGGCGCAGACGTCGCAACCGCGCCGCCGAACGTCATCAAGGCCATGGCCAGCCACGTCCTGACCGACAAAGGCCTCGACGCGTTCATGGCCGATTGGGCAAAGACCGGGCAGTCGATCGTCTAAGCGCAACACACCCCATGAACTTCGCGGGCCGGTGGAAAAAATCTGGCCCGCGCAAGCCCGCCCATGCTACACCGCTGCCAACAAAAAAGAAAACTTGAGGCAGCAATAATGAGCAACACCGAGGCAGACGCCCCGCTCTTTCCCAATGAAGATTGGCGTGATCGTGCGCTGGCCGACCCGGAGCTGATCCTGGAAGACCGCGACTTGATGCGCGCCCTGATCGCCGCCAACGACCGGCAGATGGGTGGCAATATCGTCGACATGCGCGGCATCGCGATGGAACGATTGCAAAACCGCCTCGACCGGCTCGAAGACACGCACCGCTCCGTCATCGCCGCCGCTTATGAAAACCTCGCCGGCACCAACCAGGTGCATCGCTCCATCACCCGCCTGCTCGACGCCAAGGAATTCACCGAATTCCTGACCATGCTCGGCACCGATGTGGCCGGTATCCTGCGCGTCGACCGTGTGCGGCTGGTGCTCGAAAGCTCGGAGGCCACGCAGACCGAAGCCCCCAAGGTGCAGAAGCTTGAAGATGTGCTGACCATCGTCGCCCCCGGCTTCGTCAAGGACTACGTCACCGGCGGGCGCGATGTGCCCCAACGGCAGGTCACCTTGCGCCAGGTCGGCGGCAATTCCGACCGCATCTATGGCGAGGCCAGCCGCTGGATCCACTCCGAGGCCTGCCTGACCCTCGATCTCGGCGAAGGTCGCTTGCCGGGCCTTTTGGTCATGGGCGCCGAAGACCCGCATCAATTCCGCCCCAGCCAGGGCACGGACCTTCTGACCTTCTTTGCCGGCGTGTTTGAGCGCCTCATGCGCGGATGGCTGGACTAGATCATGACCGCATGTTCGAGGAGCACAAAACCGGTGCCCACTTTTGTGCAACATGCTTTGAGCCGATGAGCCTTGCGATCACACCGGCGGTGCGTGACCTGCTGGACGGTTGGCTGACCCACCTGCGCGGCGTGCGCGGGCGGGCCGAGGCCACGCTGACGGCCTATTGCGCCGATGTGACCGACTTCCTTACCTTCCAATCCGCCCATCTCGGCGGCGCGCCCGGCCCCGCCGACCTGCGCGATCTGAGCACCCGCGATCTGCGGGCCTGGATGGCAAGCCAACGGGCCCGCGATGTCGGACCCCGCTCGCTCGCGCGGCGGCTGTCGGCGGTGAAGGCCTTCTATACCTGGTGGGCCGAACGCGACGGCTTCGATGCGACGCCCGTCCTGTCGATGCGCGCCCCCAAACACACCCGCCGGCTGCCGCGCCCGCTGACGGAAACCGGCGCGCGCGACATGATCGACGGCCTGGCCGCGCAAGACGCCCGCGATTGGGTGCAGGCCCGCGACATCGCCGTCGTCACGCTTCTCTACGGCTGCGGCCTGCGCATATCCGAGGCGCTCGGCCTCACCGCCGATCACCTTCCCCTGCCGCAAATCCTGCGCATCACCGGCAAGGGCGGCAAAGAGCGCGAAGTGCCTGTCCTTCCCGCCGCACAATCCGCCACCGCGCGCTACGCCCGCCTCTGCCCGCACGAGCTTGCCGCCGGCACGCCGCTCTTCCGTGCCATCCGGGGCGGCCCGCTGGGATCGCGCGCCGTGGCCCGCGTCATGGAACAAACCCGCGCGCAACTGGGCCTGCCCGCCTCTGCCACGCCGCATGCGATGCGCCATTCCTTCGCCACCCATCTGCTCGACGCGGGCGGTGACCTGCGCGCGATCCAGGAATTGCTTGGCCACGCCTCTCTCTCAACCACGCAGGCCTATACCGCCGTCGACACCGCCCGCCTGCTGGAGGTCTACAACGCCGCCCACCCCAAGGCCTGACCCAACGCCCCGTCTTCCATTGGTCAAAAATACCTCGGGGGAGGCGCCCCTTGCCCAAAGTCGCCATCTGCGCGCTACCGGTTCCGGGCGCCGGGGGCAGCGCCCCCAAAAAATCCCGCCCGATTAAGCCTGTCGCGCCCATCGTCGCGCAGCGCGGCTGTTGCAAATCCCACACCAACCATGCGACCAACCACAATGCGCTTTCGAGCTTACTCCGTTCACCTGTTCACCGCCGCCGGCGCGTCGCTTGCGATGCTTGCCCTGCTGGAGGCCGCCCAACAGGATTGGGCCATGATGACGATCTGGCTCACCGTGGCCTTCATCGTCGATGGCATCGACGGCCCGCTGGCACGCCGCTATGACGTCACGACCAATGCCCCCGTGATCGACGGGGTGTTGCTGGACCTGATCATCGACTTCCTGACCTACGTGATGATCCCCGCCTATGCGCTTTATGCCTCCGGCCTCATGCCGGGCTGGTCAGGCTGGATCGTGGTGCTTCTGATCCCGTTTGCCTCATCGCTTTATTTTGCGGACACGCGAATGAAGACGGCCGACAAAAGCTTTCGCGGCTTCCCGGGGTGCTGGAACATGGTCGCGCTGGCGATGCTGGTGATCGAACCGCCCTGGTGGGTGATCCTGGGCCTGGTTCTGGCCCTGTCGGCGGCGCAATTCCTGAACCTCAAATTCGTCCATCCCGTGCGCACCGCACGCTGGCGCGTGTTTTCGCTGCCGATTTCCATTATCTGGGTTGTGGCCATCGCCTACGCGGCCTGGAGCGGCTTCGCCCCCAATCCCGCGCTGACATCCGTGGTGATGATCACCTCGATCTACCTCGCCACCGCAGGCATCGCGCAACAGGTGATCTACGACCGCGGCTACGCACGTTAGCGCTGCGAGGACAGCCGCAGGCTGGAGGAGGGTTTGCGCAAAAGTCGGCCCCGCTGACCCCCACTCACCCTCGCTTAGTCGCGCGCGCGGATGACCTTCGCGAAGGCTTCGAACATCGGCTCGGACCCGCACACCAGGTGCCCGTCGCCCAAAAGATCCTGATCCGCGCGCATCGGTTCGACAAAGCCACCTGCCTCGCGCGCAATCAGGATCCCCGCCGCAATGTCCCAGGGTTTGAGGTTGTATTCCCAATATCCCTCAAACCGCCCCGCCGCGACCCAGCACAGGTCAAGCGACGCCGCGCCGTTGCGCCGCATGCCCGAACACATCGGCATCAGCTTACCCAGATCGCGCAGCACCGCCGGAAGGTATTTGCCCCCATCGGGCGGCAAACCCGTGCCAAACACCGATTCCGATAGCTTCGAGCGCGCCGAAACGCGCAACCGCTGGCTGTCGTTCAACCACGCGCCCGCGCCCTTTTCGGCATAGAACATCTCATCCTTGGGGGCGTCATAAACCACCGCCGCGACAATCTCGCCCTTGTGCTCCAACGCGATGGAAATGGCCCAATGCGGCATCGCGTGCAGGAAATTCGTCGTCCCGTCGAGCGGGTCCACGATCCAGCGGCGCGTCGGGTCCTTGCCGATAACCTCTCCGCCCTCTTCGCCGAGGAAGCCATAATTCGGCCGCGCGCCCATCAATTCTTCGCGGATGATCTCTTCGGCCGCGCGGTCCGCCCGGCTCACAAAGTCGCCCGGCCCCTTGGCCGAGACCTGCAACTGCTCCACTTCGCGGAAGTCCTTCAAAAGGCTCCGCGACGCCAGACGTGCGGCCTTGATCATCACGTTGAGATTGGCTGAGCCCTGCATGCGTCCCACTCTTTCAAAAACGTCCGCGCACCCGCGGCGCGTCAATCAGTCAGGCCGCGCGTATAGTCGGCGCGATCAGGAATGCCAAGCGCCCCGCGCCCGCAATACCTCGCGCAGCAGCGTCGGCCTGTCGCTCATGATCCCGTCCACGCCCAGATCCAAAAGCCGCTCCATCTCTGCGCGGTCGTCCACGGTCCAGACCTGAACCTTCACGCCCCGCAATCGCGCCGCGCGCACCACGCGCCGCGTCACCACCGGGATGCCGTTGAACGCCACCGGCACCTGCACCACCTGATAGGGCAACCGCCCCACCGGCACGCCCCATCCCGCCGCCCACAACCGCGCCACACCGGCATGCGCGGGCGACCAGCAGAGCCCGTCTCCCATAATCCCCCGGATCGCCTCGGTGTTCTTGGGGTCAAACGCACCGACGCACACCCGCCCCAACGCATCCGCACGCACGATCACCTCGGCCAAAGGCGCCGCCACCGCATGCGCCTTCAATTCAATGTTGAAACAGGTCTCCGGAAACGCCTCCAACACCGCGTCCAGACGCGGCACCGCCGCTCCTTTCGTCGTGCGCAGGCCCGCGATCTCGGTCCAATCCATCTCCGCCACCGCGCGCGGGTCGCCAAACATCCGCTCAAACGTCGCGTCGTGATGGACCACCACAACCCCATCCCGGCTCAGGTGCACATCCGTCTCGATATGGCTGAACCCCAACCCCACCGCATGGGCAAACGCCTCCGCCGTGTTTTCCTCGGCTTCCAACGCACCGCCGCGATGGGCAAACCCCAATGGCCTGTCGAAATCCAGAAACGGATGCGTCATCCGCGCCTCTGCAACTTGAGCGGCTCGGTCCGGCACAATTTCAACACATGGCTCATGAACGGCTTGGCCGTGTCCTCACTCCGCGTCGCGCCATATAACCTGCGCGTCACACCGCCCTGCCCCAGTGGCTTCGTCACGATGCTCTGCGTGCCGCCCACATCGCGCACCACCCAATCGGGCAATACCGCCACCCCGCGCCCCGACGCGACCAAAAGCAGGATCACCGCCGACAATTCCACCTGCCGCACCGCCTTGGGCTCCACCCCCGCCGGGTGCAAAAACTGGCTGAACACATCCAACCGCGCCCGTTCCACCGGATAGGTGATCAACGTCTGATCCGCGAAATCGCCCGCCGCCACGAAATCCTTGCCCGCCAACGGATGATCCGCCGCACAGACAAACACCGGCTCGTAGTCGAACAGCGGCGTGAAATCGACACCGGCCAGATCCTCCGGATCACTCGACACCACCAAATCCACGTCCTGCCGGATCAACGCGGGCAGTGCCTCGAACTGAAGGCCCGGGCGAATATCCACATCCACATCGGCCCAGGTCTTGCGAAACGCCTCCAATACCGGCAGCAACCAATCAAAACACGCATGGCATTCGATCGCGATATGCAGCCGCCCCGCCTTGCCCGCGCGCAGGCCGGTGAAATCCTCCTCCAACGCCGCGACCCGTGGCAAAACCTCTTCCGCCAGGCGCAGCATCTTCATTCCCGCCGCCGATAGCCGCATCGGCTTGGACCGCCGGATGAACAATTCCACCCCCGCCTGATCTTCCAACCCCTTGATCTGATGACTCAAAGCGCTCTGCGTGATGTGCAGGCTGTCGGCGGCCTTCGCCAATCCGCCTTCCTCATGGATCGCCTTGAC
>CAZPJO010000175.1:0-5705 GCA_964586895.1 uncultured Roseicyclus sp. | reverse complement strand
GCGCCTTGGCGCTTGTCGAAGACGCTCGAGAACTGCGACCTGGAGGACGCCGCCGTGTCCTACTCGGACAAGAAGTCGGTGCGCATCACGACCATGATGCGCTGCTCGCTCGCCACGTTCGAAGACTTCCTCAACGACGCGTCCGAACTGATGGCCACCCCTATCCATATCCACCGTCGCTCGGCCGCCCACGGCGACGCCCTGATCGAGGCGTTCCGCGCCGAACTCGCGGCCGCGCAATCTGAAGACCGGCCCGTCTGCGTCTCCGCCGCGCGCCACTCCATGGGCGGGCAGTCGATCCCACGGGGTGGCCACGCCCTTACCGTCGATGACGCCTGGTTAGAGCCCGACACCGCCAACCAGACCTATCGCGTCAACGGCGGCGCACGCTGGCGCGATGTCATCGCCGCCCTCGATCCCTTGGGTTTCTCCCCCGCAGTCATGCAATCGAACCACGATTTCGGCGTCGCGGCGACGTTCTCCGTCGGCGCGCATGGCTGGCCCGTGCCCTATGGCCCCATGGGCGCAACCGTCCGCGAGATCCGCATGGTCCTGCCCTCCGGCGATCTCGTCACCGCGTCGCGCACCGAGAACACGCAGCTGTTCCAGATGGCCATGGGCGGCTACGGCCTCACCGGCCTGATCGTCGACATGGACATCGACATGGTCCCCAACCAGACCCTCACCCCCGCCTTCACAACCCTGTCCGCCGCTGAATTCCCGACGGCCTTCCGCGCCGCCGTCGAAGACCCGACTAAGCCGATGGCCTATGGCCGCCTCAACGTCACGCGTGAGACGCTCTTCGACGAAGCGCTCCTCGTCACTTATTCCCCGAGCGACGACCAATCCGACATCCCGCCCGCAACGGAATCCGGCTGGCTCTCCCACGCCGCCTCGTACCTTTATCGCGGCCAGGTCGGGCGCGAAGGCATGAAGGACTGGCGCTGGTGGGTGGAAACCTCGCTCGGCCCCCGCTTCGCCGGCGACAGCACCCGCAACTCCCTGATGAACGAACCCATTGTGACGCTCGATGACCGCGACCCGACCCGCGTCGATATCCTGCACGAATATTTCGTCCCCTTCGATGCCTTCGACGGTTTCCTCGCCGCCTGCCGCGACGTGATCCCCGATGCCTTTGTCGAATTCCTCAACGTCACCCTGCGCTATGTCGCGGCCGACACCGATAGCTTCCTGCCGCACTCGCCCACGCCCACCATCGCCGCCGTCATGTCCTTCACCCAGGAAATGACCGCCCGCGCCGAGGCCGACCACAGGCGCATGACCCAGGCCCTGATCGAACGCGTTCTTGCCATCGGCGGGCGCTACTACCTGCCCTACCGGCCCCATGCGACCCTCGAGCAATTTACCCGCGCCTACCCGCGCGCCTCCGAACTCGCCGCGCTCAAGCGTGAAATCGACCCCAACCTCACCCTCCGCAACAACCTCTGGGACAGCTACATGGCACCCCTCTGACCCCCACACCCTGCAACGCGCCCGCCCCTCTTCGCTCTAAAAATACCGCGGGGGGAGCGCGGAACGCGGCGGGGGCAGAGCCCCCAAACTCCGGTCGGCCCCGCGCCGCGCACGCCACACCTCAAGACCCCGCTGAAAGGCCCGCCAAATGTCCCTGATCCGCCGTCTCTGCCTCGTCTATGCCGCCGTCCTGCTGGCCGTGGCCGCGATCAACTACATTCCCGGCCTGACCGATGACACCGGACTTGCCTTCGGTATCTTCGCGCTGGATCCGTTCGACGACGCCCTGCATCTGGCTTCCGCGATATGGGCGTTCCTCGCGGGCCTCATTTCCAACCGCTCCGCGCGCACCTTCCTGCTGATCTTCGGGGCGGCCTACCTTGCGGACGGAATCTTCGGCATCTTCACCGGCTGGGGCTTCCTCGATTTCGCGATCTTCACCAACCCAAGCCTCGGCCCGGAGTTCTCGCTCCTCCGCCTCGCCGCCAATGCGCCCCACATCGGGCTTGGCGCAATCGCGCTTGGTGCGGGCCTTCTTGCAGGCCGTCAGACATGAGGCAGATCGGGATCGCCCTGAAACGCGCGCTGCAGCTTGTGTTGATGCTGCTCCTGACGCTTGCGGCCCCGTCGCTCTACGTCGAAACGATGTGTCACGGATCGGGCGCGCCAAGCCCCGCCAATCCGCTCAGCACAGAGACCCGACCCGAGATCCGAACCCTGCTTACCTACCCGGAATGGCACATCGTGCACGCCTACGACGATTACGCGACGGTTATCACGGCGGGCGATCCCCATGATTTCGGCTACTTACGCGCCATCGCCGGGTATTGGTCCTCGCTCTGCACCCTGACACGCGCCGCCTCCGATCTGGGCGAGATTGACGGCGCCACCCGCCAACTCGTCCATGTCATCGGTGTCTCGTTTACCTTCGAGATGTTGATGAAGGGTCTCTACGAGGAAACCATTGGTCGCCTCGCCACGATCGCCCGGAGCCCCGCCCGTAGTCCGCTTGATGACCTCTCCGCGCAGCAAGCCGCGACCTATGCCGCTTTCCTGCAACAGGTCCCGTGGTATCAATACGATTTCCGCGCCGATGCCGACGCCCTCGACGCCGCTGCCACCGAGGCACTGCGCGACGGCGAACGCAACTTCGCCCTCGGGCTCGAACACCGCGCCCGCGCCAGCTACGCCGAGGTCATCGCGCAGGCCGTCGCCGCCACCGGTTTCGACGACCTGACCCTGCAAATGGTCGTCACCGGCCTGACACCTGCCCAGATCGAGGCCGTGCCCGGCGTCACCATAATCGGCACGGTTGGGGACAACGGCACCGAAATCGAGACGCCGCGCTACCGCGAGCTGACCGGCATCCTCGCCGCATGGGCCGACCAGGGCGCAAGCTTCCTCGACATGGCCGGCAACGACCAGATCATGTTCACCGCGACGTCCGACGCCGAAGAGGTGCCGGGCGCGCTCGCCTCCTTGTCGCGGCAGGGCTATGGCGACACGCGGCATCTGTTTCTGGTGCCGGTTCCTGACCTCGCCGAAACCCTGCGCGATCTTGCGGCAAACGATCTGACGCTGGAACACATCCATGATTATTGACCAAGCACCGCCCATACCTGTGCGATATGCGCGGGACTTGCTAAAAACCGGGCGCACCTCCGCCCAAATGGGCGCGTCGTGATGCTGCGCCGGGTGCTTCTCGCCCTGCCGCTGGTGATTGTGGCCTGGATCGCGATCCTTGCTTTGGTGATGCGCCTGGGCGGCGACGCCCCGGCCGCCTTCGTCCCCTTTCCACCGCAGGATTTCATCGCATCCCTGCCGCCGTATGTGACCATCACGGGCCGCTCCCCAATCTCTTTGACCCTGCGCTCCGAGACGGAAGCTCTGCCCCGACACCTCTACCGCGCGGGGGCGTGGCTGGTGCTTCCCGCCGGACTGGAAGCCTGCATTCCCACCTTCCTGCGCCAAGACGCCTGAGCAAAGCGTCCTTCAACACTCTAAATTTACCTCTTTAAATCAGAACCCTAAACGCCTCGCGGCCCCGTTCCGGCCGCAACCATCCTTCTTTCACGCCCCAAGATATGCTACCTCTCCACATGGCCGCTGCACCCGACACCCGCCACGCTCTTCCACCGGCGCACCGCGCGCGCCTGAGCAAAATGCGCACCCTCATTTACGCCGCCGCCGAGGCCACAGCGACCGCGCCTCTCACGGAAACGCTGAAATGGGGCCAACCCGCCTTCTTGCCCGCAAAACGCGCCGGAACCACGCTCCGCCTGGGCGTCGAAGGTGATCACCCGGCGCTTTTCTTGCATTGCCAAACCGATCTGATCAGCCGCTACCGCGTTCTTTTTCCAGATGAATTCACCTACTCCGGCGCCCGGGCAGTGCTGTTGCCAGCCACCAGACCCTTCTCGCAACCCGCCTTCCAACAGATCGCCGCCATGGCCCTGACCTACCACCGCGACAAACGCCGCTGACGGATTTCATCTTGCCGGAAAAACCTCGGGGGGTCGTTCATTGAGCGCCATTGGTTCAAGCCCAATGGACGACGCAGGACGGGGGCAGCGCCCCCTTCACTCGTTCAAGGCCGCGCAACGCGGGCAAAACCGCAAAAGAAAACGGGCGCGCCGACCCAACGGCGCGCCCAATATCTCAATCCTGTCAAATGGTTCAGCGATGCAAATCGAAGCGATCGTTCTCCATGACCTGAACCCAGGCCGCGATGAAATCGTCGACCATCTTCCGGTCGGCGTCATTGCAGGCATAGACCTCTGCCACGGCGCGCAACTGGCTGTTGGAGCCGAACACAAGGTCCACCACATTTGCCGTCCACTTGACCGCGCCCGTGCCATCACGCCCTTCGAGCACACCGCTTTCGGTCGGCGTCCACGTCGTGTCCATGCTCAACAGGTTCTTGAAGAACGCGTTATTGAGCACACCCGGCGTGTCGGTCAGAACGCCATGCTTGCTGTCGCCATGGGTTGCCCCAAGCGCCCGCATGCCACCCATCAGAACCGTCATCTGCGGCATGGTCAGGCCCAGAAGCTGCGCCTTGTCGACCATCATCTCCGCCGGTTCGCGAACCGAGAACGGCGCGTGATAGTTGCGGAAAGCGTCCGATTTGGGCTCCAGCACATCGTAGGCTTCGACATCCGTCTGCTCCTGCGACGCATCTCCGCGGCCTGAGTTGAACGGTACGGTGACGTCATAGCCACCGGCCTTCGCCGCCGCCTCGATCGCGGCTGAGCCGCCCAGAACGATCAGGTCCGCCATGGACACGGGCTTGCCGAACCCGGCCTGCACAGCCTCCAACGCCTTGAGAACCTTTGACAGCTCCGCCGGGTTGTTGACCTCCCAATCCTTCGCGGGTGCCAAACGGATGCGTGCGCCATTGGCCCCGCCGCGCTTGTCGCTGCCTCGGAAGCTCGCCGCCGAGCCCCAGGCCACGCGAACCAGTTCCTGCACCGACAGGCCGGTTTCCATGATCTGCGCCTTGAGCGTTGCGACGTCACCGTCCGACAGCATCGGGCCTTCGGGCACCGGGTCCTGCCACAGCAGTTCTTCTTCCGGCACGTCCGGCCCGAGGTAGCGGGCAATCGGACCCATGTCACGGTGGGTCAGCTTGTACCACGCCCGCGCAAAGGCATCTGCGAATTTGTCGGGGTTGGCGTGGAAATCGCGGCTGATCTTTTCATAGGCCGGATCCATGCGCATCGCCATGTCCGCAGTCGTCATCATGATATGGGTCTTGCCCTGCCCATCGGCGGTGGGCGCCATATCTTCTTCTTTCAGGTCAACGGGTTGCCATTGCTGCGCCCCTGCGGGCGACTTGGTCAGCTCCCACTCATATCCGAACAGCATGTCGAAATAACCCATGTCCCATTGCGTCGGGTTGGGCGTCCATGCGCCTTCAATGCCGGAGGTCGTGGCATGCACGCCCTTGCCGGATTCGAAGTCGTTCTTCCACCCAAGGCCAAGCTGTTCCAGCGGCGCGCCTTCCGGCTCTGCACCGACCAATTCCGGATCGCCCGCGCCATGTGCCTTGCCGAACGTGTGACCACCGGCAACAAGGGCGACGGTTTCCTCGTCATTCATCGCCATCCGAGCGAAGGTGTCGCGGATGTCATGGGCCGAAGCGAGCGGATCCGGGGTGCCATTGGGCCCTTCGGGATTGACGTAGATCAGACCCATCTGCACGGCGGCCAGCGGGTTTTCCAGATCACGGT
>CAZPJO010000174.1:0-5713 GCA_964586895.1 uncultured Roseicyclus sp. | reverse complement strand
CCCCTATTCCTCGCTCAACCCGCGCATGCGCGTCGATGAAATCGTCGCCGAACCGGCCGCCCACCATGGGCTTCTGGCCGGTCAGGCGCTCAAGGATCGGGTGGCCGAATTGCTTGAGCGGGTGGGCCTTGGCGCGGAGGCGGGGCTGAAATATCCGCACGAATTTTCCGGCGGTCAGAGACAACGCATCTCGATCGCCCGCGCGCTTGCGACCCAGCCGCGTTTCCTGATCTGTGATGAACCGACCTCCGCGCTCGATGTGTCGATCCAGGCGCAGATCCTTAACATCCTTAAGGATTTGCAGGAGCACCTCGGGTTAACCATGTTGTTCATCTCCCACGACCTGCCGGTTGTGCGGCAGATGTGCGACCGGGTTGGCGTGATGAAGAACGGCGAATTGGTCGAAGTGGCGGAAACCGAGGCGCTCTTTGCCGATCCGCAGCATCCCTATACGCAGAGCCTTCTGTCGCTGATGCCGCGTCTGGATGGGCTGAGTGATGAAGGGCTGGCCGTCGCCTAGGGCCACCGGTCGCGCAGGGCTCAACCGGCTGGGGCACCTGCCCGTCGTCCATTGAAACTGGCCCAATGGCGCACCAATGGACGCCGCCCTTTTTAGGTATTTTTGACCAATGGAAGACCAGACCCGCCGCGCTCAAAGCCGCAGGCGCAGCGTCACGATTTCATAGGGCCGCAGCGGCAGGTCCACACGGCCGTGTTTCATCTCAAGCGCCGTGCCACCCTCTTCCAGCAGCCCAACCCGATCCACAGCAATCACCGCGTCCGATAGCGTCAGCGCCACGGCCCCGCGCGTCGCATGCGCCTCGAACAATCGCACGATCACGCCATCCCCATCATCTGCCGGTTTCACCGTTTCGAGCACCGCGCGCCCCGACCCGCAGCGCACCAGCGGCACCATCTGTGCGCCCTGCCCCGCGCCGTCGAACACCCGTGGGGGATAGTTCAACGCATAGGCCTCCGCCCGCACATCGACCCGCGTGTTGCCCACATGCGGCAGCAGCGCATAGGTAAACCGATGCGCGCCCTGATCCGCGCCGGTATCGGGCATCGTCGCCGATTTGATCAACGACAGGCGCAGCACATCGTCCCGCACGTCATAGCCGTATTTGCAATCGTTGAGCAGCGCGACACCGTAATCCCCCTCGCTCAGGTCGGCCCATTTCTGCGCTGGAACCTCGAATTGCGCCGCATCCCACGACGTGTTGCGATGGGTCGGGCGGTCAATCTGGCCCCATTGGATATCGAAAATCGCGCGGCTGGCGCGGATATCCACCGGGAACGCCGCCTTCAGAAGCAGATGCGTCTCATGCCAATCGACATCCGTTTCGAAATCCACCCGGGCGGAGCCCCGGCGCAGCACGATCCGTTGCGTGATGCGGCTTTGTCGGAACGCGCGTTCGACCTCCACCACCGCACGCAGGGGGCCTGTCTCCACCACCTCGATCCGGGTCAGCCCGCCGACCAATTCGCCGCGATCCTCGAAGAAGATGTCGATGTCCCATGCGTCCCAGCTGACGGGGCGATCTTCGAACAATTCCAACCTGTTCCCCAAGGCTCCGGGCTTCAGAACCTCGCGGCGCACGCGCTTGTCAAACAGCCGCGTGATCATGCCGTGATCGCCGATCTCCACCCGCAGCAGATCGTTTTCCAGCACCGCGCCGGCGCCCTCTGCATAAGCCTTTGCGCCCGACACCTCGGCCCCCGTTGCCGCGCGCTCCAGCGCCCGCGCCGCCAGTGGCACGCCCTCGGGCAGTTCCACCAACACACCGTCCGCGACAACCTGCGCCGGCAGGGCCACGCCGTCCTCCGTCGCCGGGCCGTTCAGCACCACCTGCCGCGCCCCCGGCAACGGCGCACCATCAAGCACCAGCCAATCCGCGCCCTCGGGCATCAACGCGGCCCCGGCGCGGCGCAACGCCCCCTCCGCCGCGTCCATGATCCAGTCGAAATCGGCGCGCGCCTCCTCGAACACCACGCGGATGGAGGTCCCCGTCAGGATATCGTGGAACTGGTTCGTGCACAGCCGTTGCCACACGGCCGTCAGATCCTCGGGCACGTGGCCGCGCGTCATCGCCAAAGCCATGGCCAGCTCCGCGTCATGCAGCGCAACTTCGGCCTTGCGGTTGGCGCGTTTGATCCAGCCCTGCGAGGTCAGCACGCCGCGGTGCCCCTCAAGGTAGAACTCGCCCTGCCACACCGGCAGGTTTTTCGCCTTTTCCTCCAGCGCCTCGAAGAATGAGCGCACCGTCGAGGGGCGCACTTGCGGCGCGCCCGGCATCGCCGACCAGACCTTGGCCTTGCGGATCAACTCATCCGTCGGCCCGCCACCGCCATCGCCATAGCCGTAGCAGATCAACAGATCGCGCAGCCGGTCCTTTACGGTCGACCGTGACCATGTGCCGACCACCTCCTCCGCCGTCAGGTCGGATTTGTAATTCGTGGGAAACGGTAGGTGCTGCACCTCGCGCGGGGTGGTCAGGAATTGCGCCATAACACGGGAACCGTCGATCCCTTCCCACCAGGTCGTCGAGGCGGGCATCTGGTTGTATTGGTTCCAGTTCACCTTGTTCGTCACGAACCACCGCAGACCCGCCTGTTTCATCAATTGCGGCAGGCAGCCGGGAAATCCGAACGTATCGGGCAGCCACAGAACCGGCGTCTCGGCCCCCTTTCCGAACGTCTCGTCGCAATAATGCCGCGCCAGCGCGATCTGCCGCACCAGCGCCTCGGGCCCCGGCATGTTGGCGTCGGGCTCCACCCACATGCCGCCCAGAACCTCCCACCGTCCCTGCGCCACACGCGTCTTGATGCCATCGAAGATCTCGGGAAAATCCTCTGCCGTCCAATCATAGAGTTGCGGTTGCGAATGGCTGAAGCGGAATTCGGGGTGTTTCTCCATCAGGCGCAGGACATTGGAATAGGTCCGCGCGTTCTTCTGGCGGATCTGCGCGATGGGCCAGAGGTAGGCCACATCCATATGCGCATGCCCCGCCGCATGCAGGTGAATATCAAGCGACGGCCCGGCTTTTTCCAACCCCTCCAACAGCTTGTCGGTGGCGGGCCCGACCGAACGGCGGAAATCCTCGCCCATCGGATCGCGCGTATCAAGCGTCAGGAACGCCTGGTCCAGCGCGGTCAGGATGCCGTGCTTTTCGGGGCGGTTGTCGTTGAGCTCGCTGCACAGATCCAGCGCCACCTCCGCCATCGTCTGGAACCCTTCCAGCGCCCGGTCGATGTCGATGACGTGGCATTGCTTCATCAAGAGCTGCGTGGGGTTCGACGGGTCCGGCGGCCATCCCGTCAACCCCGTCCAGCCATGGATCAGCAGATCATGCGGCAGCCCGTCGGCAAACCGCTCGGGGATCTCGATCGTGTGGTGATACCGATCGGCCGAGGCCACGGTGGCGCCGTCGATGAACAAAAGCCCCTCGGGATGGGTAAAGATATCGCCCGCCACACCCAACGGCAGATGCAGCGCCGGATGCTTCCATCCCTTGGGCACCGTGAACCGCGAGCGCAGCACAAAATGCATATCCTGCCCGCCCCAATAGGCGTTCCAATCCAGCCGCACACCCCGCCCGTCGCAGGCCAAAACCGACAAATCAGGCCGCGCCGTCGCGTCCGGCAATTCCTCCAGCACGAAGGTGTCAATCGGCGCGCGCCGCATCGCCACCATCGGCGCGATCAACCGCAGCCGCTGCGCGACCTTCTCGGCCGTCAATCGCATCCGGTGCGACACCATCTTAGCCCTGCCTCAACGTGAAGCCCGCGATGTCGCCGCGATAGACCGTCTCGGGCGTCCCGCCAATCTCGGCCAGCGCGTCCAACGCCGCACGCGCATCGCCTGCATCCCCCCAATCACGGTCCAGATCCGGCCACGGGATCGATGAGATCAACAACCGCGTGTAGGCATGCTGCGGATCGCCGATCACCTGCTTGGGCGGCCCGGCCTCCACCACATGGCCGTGGTACAAAACCATGACGTAATCGCTCACGTGATAGGCCGTGGCAAGGTCATGGGTGATGTAGATGATCGAAATCCCGTGCTTGTCCTTGAGGTCGTGGATATTGGCCAGGATCGTCGCGCGCAGGCTTGCATCGACCATCGACACCGGCTCATCCGCGATCAGAAGTTTCGGCGATAACATCAGAGCGCGCGCCACGATCAAGCGCTGCCTCTGCCCACCGGAAAGCTGATGCGGATAGCGCCCCAGAACCAACTCCGGATCAAGCCCCACCGCTTCGCAGGCCTTGCGCATCTCCACGTCAACGTCGCCCTCTATCCCAAAGTTTTCAAACGGAAATCGCAACGCATGATTGACGCGGTAGAACGGGTTGAAACAGGCATAGGGGTCTTGAAACACCGCCTGCACCTGCTTGCGAAACGCCAGCCGCCGCGCCGCGTTCATCGCGTTTATATCGCGGCCCTTGAACCGCACCTGCCCGCCCGTCGGGTCGGTGAACCCCAACATCAGGCTGCCCATCGTCGACTTGCCCGACCCCGATTGCCCGACGATGGAAATGATCTTGGGCTCTTCCCCATCCAACGCGAAGCTCATCGGATGCAACGCCGTATTCGTCCCGTAAACCTTGCTCACCGCGTCCAATTCCAGCAACGGTACATCCAACGCCTCGCCCTTCGGCGGCGCCGCCTGCGCCTGCAGGAAACTCTCGCCACCGACCAGCGGAACGGAGGAAATCAACTCCCGCGTATAGGGGTGCTCGGCATCCTCGATGATCCGACGAACGGGGCCGAATTCCACCAACACGCCCTTCTTAAGAACTGCAATGTCATCCACCGATTGCGCCATCAGCCCCATGTCATGCCCGATCAAAATCAGGCCTGCGCCGATCTTGGCCTGCATCTCGCGCAGCGTCTGCATCACATGGCGCTGCGTGATCACGTCCAAAGCGCTTGTCGGCTCGTCCGCGATGATCAGGTCGGGCGTCAGGCAGGTGCCAATCGCAATGCACACGCGCTGCTTCATACCGCCGCTCAACTCATGGGGGAACAGCCGCCCGACCACCGCCGGGTCAAGCCCCACGCCTTGCAACGCTGCCTCCGACCGCGCCTGTAACGCGGCTTGCTCCATCGCGCCCTCATGGGCCACGACCGCGTCCCAGATCTGCGCCTCCACCCGCATCACCGGGTTCAGCGAATTCATCGCGCCCTGCGGGATATAGCTGATCTTGCGCAGCCGCACGCGCCGCATCGCCTCATCGTCGAGGTGCAGGACATTCGTCTCCCCCTCAAGCGAATTGAGATGCACCTCGCCCGCCGCCACAAAGCCCGGATTGGCCAGCATCCGCATCGCCGCCAGCGCCGTGGTCGTCTTGCCCGACCCAGACTCGCCAATGAACCCGATCCGGCGGCCCTTCTCGATGGACAGCGTCACATCCGTGACCGCATGCACGACGCCCTTGGACGTCGGGAAATCGATGTGAATGTTCTTGATGTCGAGGACGCTCATGGGGTGTCTCCGCCACGCTGTGAACGCAGCCAAATTTCACCGTTTCGCAACCGCTCGACGGGAAGCCCCCGGCCGTGGGTGGGGGTGAAGCCCCCGCCGTTTTGCGGAATGCAAACCTCCGGTTTGACGCGGGCGGTCGGGGGCTGCCCGGCGGGTCGCCGGGCGCGACATGAGAAACGTTGGCGCATTACAACCTCCGCAACCGCGGGTTCGACACTTCATCA
>CAZPJO010000173.1:0-5715 GCA_964586895.1 uncultured Roseicyclus sp. | reverse complement strand
GGGCGGCACCGCGCAATGGCAGGATTGGCTTGAAGATGAAGGCGCCGATCAGGCGACTGATTATGCCGAACGCGACGAATTCAAAAGCCGTATGGCGATGATGGCCGAGGCGATGGAGGTCCTGAACGAACGCGAAAAGGATATCCTCACGCAGCGTCGCCTGCAGGAAAATCCGGTCACACTCGAAGACCTCTCCGGCGTCTATGACGTCAGCCGCGAGCGTATCCGCCAGATCGAGGTGCGCGCCTTCGAGAAACTGCAAAAGCGCATGCGCGAACTCGCGCGGGAACAGGGGATGATGGCCACCGCCTGATCCCGCCCAACGCCTTGAAAGTCCCCGAAGAACGGCCCGTGCACGCTCACTGCACGGGCCGTTTGCTTTCACGGATCCTTAACATGCGCGCGATATCCTTGGTTCCATGCGTGGCGCGGGGGCCGCTGGCGCATCACAATGCCCCCGGTCTGTCCGCCGCACCACATAAACGGAACGGATCTGACCCATGAAATTGCAATCCTCCTACTGGACCTTCGTCATGACCTCCCGCCCGCGGCATCGCCTGGCCGCGTTTCGCCTGTTCACACCGCTGGCCTGAGCGCCGCGGTGGCAATCAAGGGGGCGGGGCCGAGTGCGCGTGCGGGAAAACCCGACCTTTCCGGCGACACGCCCTGACCGGCATACTGACCTAACGTTAACCAAGCGCTGGAAGGCAGACGCCCATGACGATCCATTCGCTTAATCTCCTCGGCCCCGCCGCCCTTGTGCGCGCCACCGCGCCCCGGCTCGCGGCGCAGCATTGCGGTGCGGCGGCCGATCTGATGAACCGCCTGGCGGACCACGCGCCTGCGCTGTCCGATCATCCGGCCACAACCCGTGCCCTGATCGAACAGATCGCGACGCTTGCTCCGACTCTCGACCACCATGACACCGCACACGCGGCCCTGCGCGACGCGCTGTGCCCGCTCGCCGCGCAATTGCGCGACCACGGCCTGACCCCGCGCGGCTACATCGCCCTGCGCGCGGCCTTCCTCGACACGATCGCTCGCATCCTCGGCCCCGACCCGGCGCTTTTGTCGGCATGGGACGCGGCCGTTGCCCCCATGCTCACCACCATGATGCTCGCCGCCTACGGCCCGCAGCGCCGCACAAACCCGCTGGCGGCGTAACGCCGCGCGCGCTACCAAGGCGCCATGACACATCACCTGACCTGGGGCATCCTCGGGACCGCCCGTTTCGCACTCGGCACCATGGCACCCGCCATCCATGCCGCCTCCCGCTCGCGCCTGAAATCCATCGCCACGCGTGACGCCGGGCGCGCCGCCCCCTTCACCACGCGGTTTCCCGGCCTGCATATCGAAACCGATTACGACGCACTGCTGGCCGATCCCGAGATTGACGCGATCTACATCCCCCTGCCCAACGCGATGCACACGGATTGGAGCATTCGCGCCGCGCAGGCCGGCAAACATGTGCTCTGCGAAAAGCCCATCGGCCTGAACCTCGCCGATATCGACCGCCTGATCGCCGCCCGCGATGCCACCGGTCGCCTGATCGCCGAGGCGTGGATGCCCGCACATCATCCGCAATGGGCCCGCACCCGCGCCCTGATCGCCGATGGGGCCATCGGCACGCTCAAGACCGTCACCGGCAGCTTCTCTTTCGGGGGGCTCGATGCTTCCAATATCCGCCTGAGCCAGGCCATGGGCGGCGGCGCGCTTTATGACATCGGCGTCTATCCCATCGGCGGGTTCCGCTTTGCCACCGGGCACGAACCCGTCCCCACCCATGTCGATTGGGTGCTCGAAGACGGTGTCGACACCAGCGCATGGGTCACCCTGCGCGCGGGCGATGTCCGGTTCAATTTCCACGTCTCGATGCGCACCACCAAGCATCAGCATATGGCCTTCCATGGCACCAAGGGCACGCTCACCCTGCGCACGCCCTTCAACGCCCATTACTGGGGCGAGGCGCAGATCCACCTGACCCGCTCCGATACCGAGGCCGAAATCATCCGCTTCCCCGACACCGACCAATATATCCTGCAGGTCGAGGCCGTCGCGGCCCATGCGCTTGATGGCACGCCGTTTGCCAATCCGCTGGACTTCACTCGGGGCACGCAATCCACCCTCGACGCGATCTTTGCCATGGGGCGGGCCAGCGGTTAGACTGCCCTCGGCTCAACAAGGAAACCGCCCATGTCCCGAAACGATGACGCCAATCTCGACGGCCGGGTGAACGGCGAACAACCCCTCGCCGAGAAAGACGGCCTGTTGCACAGGCTGCTCTACTTGATCCTCATCGCCGTCATGCTCAGCTTCGCGAGCACGATCCTCACGGCGGTCACGGTGATCCAGTTCATCGTGATGCTGCTCTCCAAGGGCGCGCCTAACGAACGGCTGGCCGATTTCGGCACCGATCTGGGCATCTGGATCGCCAAGGCCGCCCGCTATCAGGTCGCCGCCTCCGAGGTGAAGCCGTGGCCCTGGACGGATCTGGACTGACCGACCTGCACCAAGCGACGCGACCGCATGTCCAGCGCACAGGTCCTGCGCGCGCACACGCCTTGACCTCACCCGCCCACACGGCATCTTTGCTGCACACAGCCAGCCACAGGAGCCAGCCCCCCATGTCCGACACCCCGAAATCCGACACCCCCAAGATCGCCCAGAAATCCCCTTACGCCGTCGATGTCGAAGCCGGAAAAAGCTATTTCTGGTGCACCTGCGGCCATTCCGCGAACCAACCGTTCTGCGACGGCTCCCACAAGGGCAGCGATTTCACCCCGATGAAATACACCCCCGAGGCCGACGGCAAAGCCTTCTTCTGTGGCTGCAAGGCGACCGCAAACGCGCCCCTTTGCGACGGGTCGCACAGCAAATTGTGAGGCTTGCGATGGGTCGCACAGCAACGTCTAGGGGTTAAGAAAGCGTAAACAAAAACGCCTTTCTGTATTTATTGCAATGACTTAACTGGTCTGCTCACGCGTGAGCAGACCCGGGAGCTCACGGCAGCCGCGCCCGCAGCACCCGCATCATGTTGCCCCCCATCACCGCGCGCACCTCCGCCTCGCTGGCCCCCGCCCGCAGAAGCGCATCGGTCAGCGCGGCCAGCTCGCTGGTGTCGAACCCCACCGTGACCGAGCCGTCGTAATCCGACCCCAGCGATACGTGATCCACGCCAAGCGCTTCGATCGCCGCCATGATCACCCGCGCCACCCCATCGGGGCTGTCATCGCAGGTCACGTCCGCCCAATAGCCGATCCCGATCACGCCGCCGCCCTGATCCGCGCCGTTGCCCACGATCTCGCGCATCAATGCGTCGGGAAAGTTGCGATGCGCGTCGCAGGCCGAGCGGAGCCCCGTATGGCTCACGATCAGGGGGATATCGGTCAATTCCACCACCTCGCGCGCCACCGCTTCCGACGAATGCGCCAAGTCAAGGATCATGCCACGCGCCACAACCTCCGCCACGACCTCGCGCCCGAACGCGGTCAACCCACCGTCGCCCACCCCGTGCAGGGACGTGCCGAGTTCGTTGTCGAAGAAATGGTGCAGGCCCACCAACCGGTACCCCGCCGCTTCCAACCGATCCAGATTGGCCATATCGCCTTCCAGCGCATGCGCCCCCTCGATCCCGAGAATGCCGCCGACACTGTCCGCGCCGCCCGCGCGCGCCTCCAACACCGCCTCCAACTCCGCCGCGCTGGTGATCACCCGAAGGGCCCCGTCCGACGCGGCGGCAAACCCGTGCAGCCGCTCCGCCTGATACAGCGCGCGTTCCACAAGGCTGGTCCAGGTGCGCGGTGGCCACATCTGCGCGATGGCCAGAAGGGTGATGTTGTCCGTCCCGTCGCCCGTGTTTTCGTGGTAATTCTGCCCCGCCGGGCTTTTCGTAACGGCGGTGAAGACCTGCACCGCCACATTCCCTTCCAAAAGGCGCGGCACATCCACATGCCCCCGATCGCCCCGCTCTGTCAGGTCGCGGTTCCACAGAAGGCTATCGGCATGCCAATCGCCGATGATCAGCGTGTCATGCAACGCGGCTGCGGCGTCCGAGACGGGATAGGGCCCCTGCCAGTTGATCGCATTGCGCTCCGCCTCGACATGGCCGGGCGCCACCATCAGCACCGCCACCACGCCCAGACCCAGCACGACCAACGCGCGCCCCAACCATTTGCCCAACGTCCGCATTCCGTGCTCCCTCGCGCCTCGTCCAAACCTATGCGCGGCCTGTACCGGCGCAAGAGCCGACCGACAAAACCGCAAAACACCCCATCGCCATGCGTGCCTGACCTGACCCGCTACACTCATCGCAAGGCCGGAATGCGGAGCAGATAAGATCCGCCACATTGCCCGAAAAGAAACATCTCAAAGAACCACAGCCGCGCGGCGTCAATACCGCCCGCGCGCCCCTTCGTCAGCTCACTCCATCGCTTCCAATTCGTCGATGAACCCTTCGATCATGCTCAACCCCTTGTCCCAGAACGCGGGGTCGCTCGCATCAAGCCCGAACGGCGCCAAAAGCTCCTTGTGGTGCTTCGACCCCCCCGCCTTGAGCATGTCGAAATACTTCTCCTCGAACCCGGTGTCGCCCTTGGCCACACCCTCGGCATAAACCGCGTAAAGCGCGTTCACCAATCCGTCACCGAACGCATAGGCATAGACGTAGAACGGCGAATGCACGAAATGCGGGATATAGGCCCAGAACGTCTCGTAGCCCTCCATGAAGGTGAACACCGGGCCAAGGCTTTCGCCCTGAACACTCATCCACAGGGCGTTGATGTCGTCCACCGTCAACTCGCCCGCTGCGCGTGCGGCGTGCAGCTTGCATTCGAAATCGTAGAACGCGATTTGCCGGACGACCGTGTTGATCATGTCCTCGACCTTGCCCGCCAGCATCACCTTGCGCTGCGCATCGTCGCGCGCCTCGGACAGCATCTTGCGGAAGGTCAGCATCTCGCCGAACACAGACGCCGTCTCCGCCAGCGTCAGCGGTGTGGATGACAGCAATTCGCCCTGACCGGCTGCCAGCCGCTGATGCACGCCGTGCCCCAATTCGTGGGCCAGCGTCATCACATCTCGCGGTTTGCCAAGGTAATTCAGCATCACATAAGGGTGCACATCCGCCACCGTGGGATGCGCAAAGGCGCCCGGTGCCTTGCCCTCTTTCACACCGGCGTCGATCCAACCATCTGTAAAGAACGGACGCGCCAACTCTTCCATGCGCGGGTCGAACGCGGCATAGGCCTCCGACACGACGCGCTGCGCCTCGTCCCAACCCACGATCCGCGTCTCTTCCATCGGCAAGGGCGCGTTGCGGTCCCAGACCTCCAGCGTTTCCAACCCCATCCACTTGGCCTCCAGCTTGTAATACCGGTGGCTCAGGCGCGGATAGGCGGCCACCACCGCATTCCTGAGCGCCTCGACCACCTCCGGCTCCACATGGTTCGACAAATGCCGCCCCATCTGCGGGCTCGGCAACCCGCGCCAGCGGTCATGGATCTCTTTCTCCTTGGCCAGCGTGTTGTGCACCCGCGCAAACAACGGCGCGGTCTGCTCGAACTTCGCCGCCAGCGCCCGCGCGCCCGCCTCGCGCGTCGCGCGCTCACTGTCCGTCAACAGGTTGAGCGTCGCCTCGATGCCCATCGCCTCGCCATCGAACGCGCCGTCGACCTCGAACGACAGCCCCGCAATCTGCTCATCGAACAACTTGTTCCA
>CAZPJO010000172.1:0-5725 GCA_964586895.1 uncultured Roseicyclus sp. | reverse complement strand
GATCAAGACCCGGCTTGATCCGTTCTCCAGATGCGCCTGACAGGCCTCTTTGGAGGTGAAGATACCGGTGCATTCCAGGACGATATCCACATGGGCCCACGGCAGGTCGGCGGGGTTGCGGATCGCGGTGACGTCGATCGGGCCACGGCCAACGTCGATCGTGGTCTCGGACGTCGTAACCGTCGCGGGGAAGCGGCCGTGCACGCTGTCGTAGCGCAGCAGGTGGGCGTTGGTCTCCACCGGGCCGAGGTCGTTGATCGCGACCACTTCGATATCCGTGCGGCCGGATTCGATGATCGCGCGCAGAACGTTGCGCCCGATGCGGCCAAATCCGTTGATGGCAACTTTGACGGCCATGTGTAAGCCTCCTGTAACGTCCGAATGGCGGCGCAGCGGCGCGCGGGGCGCGGCGATATCTGCGCGTGTGTTAGCGGTAACAGGCGCTGCATAGCCTGTGGATGCGGTGTTGGAAAGGGTGCAATCGCCGTTGGCGGTGCAATCCGCGGCAGGGGCCGTGCGACCACGGGCGTTCCCCCGGCCTCAGCGCCAGAAGGCCATCCACCGCAAGACGTCGAGGAATTTGCGCGCAAGAAACATCGCACCGGACCAGTCGAACAGGACCGCATCCACCGCAATGCAGCCGGCCAGCACAATCATGATCCATATGGCGAGGGTGTTTGTCATCGGCGCGGACCCTGCCACGGGCGGCGGTCGGGCGGAAGGCTATTTCTTCGCGCCAAGCACGGGATGGCTGATCGCGTCGAGGTCGACCAGCGCGTAGTCGAGCCCCTTGTTGCGGTAAATGCGCTTCCCCTGCCGCAGGTAATCGCCCACATCGTGGTCAAGCCGTTGACCCATCACAAGAATGCGCAAAGTCTCGGGGCCTGTGTTGACGATCGTATGGCCCAATCCGCCCGCGCGGTAGCCGATGAAATCGCCCGGCCCGATGGCATGATCGTGCTCGCCGATACTGGCTATGCCATGGCCTGCAAGGATGAACACCGCCTCATCCTCATGGTAATGGACGTGGTATTCCGTGGTCTCATCACCCGGCGCGACCTCGATCAGGTGGATGCCAAGCCCGGTCAGGCCGGTCGCATCCCCGAGCGATTTGTTGATGCGTTTGGCGCGGTCGTTGCGGAAATGGACCTTGGCCACCCCCTCCATCGCGGCGATTTCACTGGCAGTGATCAGGTACGTGTCGTCGGACATTGTCGCGGCCTCCTTTTTTCAATGTGTGTGTCTGTATGTCGGAGGAAGGATGGCCACGCCGCGCGCATCGGTAAAGGTGTGGGATCAGGCGCAAGGGCGTATATTTGCGCTTTCCCTTTTGCGGCGCGCTTGGCAGGTTGGCCGCCGTACACCGGGCGGTCGGAGAGGGGCGCATATGCAATTGGAATTGGACCAGATCATCGACACATCCCGCTACCCGGTGGATGCGCCCGCCTTCGGGCAGAGCTGCGCCGAAACGCTGGACCGCGACGGCGTGTTGGTGCTGCCGGAATTCATTCGCCCCGAAGCGCTGACCGAGATGCAGGCCGAGGCCAGGGCAGGGGAGGCGCAGGCCTATTTCTGCGCCCAATCCCATTCCGTCTACCTCACCCCGCCTGATCCTGAGCGGCCTGCTGATCATGCCGCCAACCGGCAAGTGACCTCGTCCAAAGGCTGCATCTGCGATGACAGGGTGGCGCGCACCTCGCCCCTGCGCACGCTTTATGACGCGCCGCAGTTCCGGACCTTCGTCAAACGTGCCACCGGCGAGGCGGGCTTGCATGCCTATTGCGACCCGCTGTCGTCGATCAACATCCACTACGCCCGAACCGGGCAGGAGCTTGGCTGGCACTTCGACAATTCGTCCTTTGCGATCACACTGCTGATCCAGAAACCCGATGCCGGTGGACGGTTCGAATACATCAAGGATCTGCGCGATGCCGAGGCGGGCGAGATGAATTACGACGCCGTCGCCGCACTGCTCGATGGCAGGGTCAGGCCCGAGGTGCTGGCGATGGATCCCGGTGCGCTGGTCCTGTTCCGGGGCCGCAATTCCATCCATCGCGTCAGCCCGACCGAAGGGCAAGCCACCCGGATGCTGGCGGTGCTGGCCTATAATTCCGAACCCGGCGTGGCCCTGTCGGAAAGCGCGCGGATGACCTTTTATGGCAGGCTCGCCTGAGCCGCCTCGCGTCACATCGTTGACCGCTATTCCGGTTTCCTGCCAATATTTGGTTAACACCACCAACATGGGCTTCCCCATGACTCTCGAAGAATTTTTCCGCGAAAACGCGCGGCTCTACTCCCTTGGGGATTTGGCGGCGTCTGCGCGCTATGTCGAAATCCCGCTGACCGCGCATATCGGGCCGTCGGTCTTTTCTGCGTCGCGCCTGGAAGACGTGGTCACCGCGCTGTCCATCTACCGCGCCAATTTGATGGTCGAAAGCTACGTGCGCACCGAGATCGTGGAATTCCACGGCACCGAGCCGTCAGATGGCATTGCGCAAGCCTTCGTGCGCTACCGCAACGTGAACGATGCCGGTGGCGAGATCGACAGTTTCGACGCCAGTTTCCGGTGCCGCGCGCTTGCTGATGGCAGCTGGATGATCTGCGACGCCGAAAGCCTTCCCGCCGAAAAATACGAACGCCTCCTGCTCGGGATCCCGCTCGCCTGAGCAAACCGCAAAGCGTTCCGATTACACTTCTGTTACAATCCTGTGCAAAATGCTAACGTGCGCCATGTACACCGGCATACATGATGCATTTTCGGACCCTGCAAGATGACGATACAGCTGCTAGAATTAATTCAGAGAAAAGCCGCGCATTTCTGAAAAGGCGAGATGGATCGCTGCGCTGACTTGTTCGATCTGCCCGCCACAATCGGGTTCGGCGATCAAGCCCTGCACATGCCCGATGCCGCCGCCATCGTCAGCGCGCTTGAAACCTACCGGGGCAATCTGCTGGTCGAAAGCTATGACCATTCCGACGCAAAGGTGACCCACGTCTCCGAGGTGGTGGACCGCAGCGTCAATGTCATCTCGACCTGGCTCAACATCGACGAGCACGGCGCGGTCATGTCGGAGCTGGAGGGCAATTTCATCCTCCGCGATGATCCCGAGACGGGATGGCGCATCACCCGGTTGGAATACCTCACCGGCGACAAACGCCGCATGATAGACGGGATGCCGCTGATCTAGGCGTCGCCTGTCACAGGCAACGCCAGCACCCCAAGGCCTCAGTGCATCAACCGGCCCATCGCGCCCGCCACATCGGCCATGCGCACCGAGAATCCCCATTCGTTGTCATACCACGCCAACACGCGCACGGACCGCCCGCCCACGACCTTGGTCTGATCGGGGGCAAAGATGCTGGAATGCGGGTCGTGGTTGAAATCAATCGAAACCTTCGGCTCCGGATCATACGACAGGACCGATCCCATGTGCCCTGCCGCCGCCTCTGCGACGACCGCGTTCACATCTTCGACCGTCACATCGCGCGCGGCTTCAAACGTCAAATCCACCGCCGACACGTTCGGCGTCGGCACCCGCAGGGCCGTGCCGTCCAAGCGGCCTTCCATCTCCGGCAGGACCTCGCTCAACGCCTTGGCCGCACCGGTCGAGGTCGGGATCATCGCCATCGCGGCGGCGCGCGCGCGATACAGATCCTTGTGGCGGCGGTCCAGCGTCGGCTGATCGCCGGTGTAGGAATGGATCGTCGTCATGATGCCACGCTCGATCCCGATCGCCTCGTTGAGAACCTTCACAAGCGGCGCGAGACAATTCGTGGTGCACGACCCGTTCGAAATCATCCGATCCTCGGCGCGCAGCTCACGGTGGTTAACGCCGTAAACGATTGTCCGGTCGACATTGGTTGCGGGCGCCGAAATCAGCACCTTCTTGGCGCCACGCTCAAGGTGCACCGCGCTTTTCACCCCGTCGTTGAACTTGCCGGTGCATTCGAGAACCACATCGCAGCCCTCCCAATCCAGCTCCTCGGGCTCATAGGTCGAAAACACCTTCATCGGCCCGCGGCCCAGGTCCATCGTGTCGCCTTCAACCCGCACGTCGCCGGGGAAACGGCCATGCACGCTGTCGTAGCGCAGCAGGTGGGCGTTGGTCTCGATCGGGCCGGTTGCGTTGATCTTGACCACCTGCACATCATTGCGCCCGCTTTCCGCGATATGGGCCAGCGTTGCGCGGCCGATGCGTCCGAACCCGTTGATGCCGAGGGTGATGGTCATGTCGCAGCTCCTGTTCTGTTGCTCCGTGGATAGAGGGACGGGGCGAGTCTGAAAAGAAAAAAGGCGCGCAATTTCGGTATGTTAGCGTAAACGGTTGCGCAAACATTGGGTGGTTGCGCTAACACCCGGAGACAGTCGCAATGGGTGGACGGGATTGTTCAGACCGACCAGCCGCGCGCCATCTGCCGCGCATGCGGCGCGCTCCGGCGGAACAAAGCCCATCTCCGTTCGGTTTCCCCACCACCCCCCGACTGTTGCGCAAACCCCGCCGGTTTTCCCCGCGCGGCCCGTTCAAAACGCCGGTGACGATCCCCGCAGAACGGTATATTGCGGTTTGAAACGAAGATGCGGAGGCATTGATATGAGCGGACTTCTGGCCCTTCTGGATGATGTGGCGGCCATCGCAAAGGTGGCGGCGGCTTCGGTCGATGATGTCATCGCGCAGGCCGGCAAGGCGGGCGCGAAGGCGGCGGGCGCGGTGATTGACGATGCTGCCGTAACGCCGAAATACGTCCACGGCTTCGAGGCCAAGCGCGAATTGCCCATCGTGTGGAAAATCGCGCGCGCGTCGATCTTCAACAAGCTGGTCATCTTGCTGCCTGCCGCTCTGATCCTTTCGGTCTTCGCGCCGTGGCTGATCCCCGTTTTCCTGATTTTCGGGGGCGCATATTTGTGTTTCGAGGGGGCGGAAAAGGTCCATCATTGGCTCTCGCCCAAACACCACGACGTGGCCGAAGCCGTCGCCAAGAAGATGTCCGCCGAAGACAGCGCGCATCTTGAAGAGCAGAAAGTCAAAGGCGCGATCAAGACCGATTTCATCCTGTCGGCAGAGATCATGACCATCGCACTCGCCGCATTGGAGACGGATTCGTTGTGGTTTCGCGGGGCGGCGCTGGCCGTTGTGGCCGTGGGCATCACAGTGCTGGTCTATGGCGCCGTGGCGATCATCGTGAAGGCCGATGACGTCGGCTTGCACATGGCCGCCAATGGCAGGCTTGGCGCGACGCAGAAAATCGGCGAGGCCATCGTGCGCGGCATGCCGACCTTCCTCAAGGTGCTGACGTTCGTGGGCACGCTTGCGATGCTTTGGGTCGGCGGCTCGATCATCTTGCACGCTGTGGCCGAGATCGGCTGGCACGCGCCCGAGGATTGGGTGAAGAACGTCGCCGTCAATCTGGCGGGCGAACAGGGCTTCGGCAATTGGCTGGTCAAGGCCGTGATCGACGGGATCGGCGGGCTGATCCTGGGCCTGCTGCTGATCCCGGTCGTCACCAAGGTCCTTGGCCCGCTGATGCGCGCCGTGGGTCTGGGCGGCAAGGCGGAAGAGGCGCATTAACGCGCCTTTTCCCTCCTCAAGGCCTTAACAAACCGTAAAAATAGTTTGCGTTCTCGTGCATTTTCAAAGGCATAGATCACGGTTGCAACCTTGCAACCGGGCGCGCGACCCTGTCTTCCATTGGTCCAAAATACCTCCGCCGGAGGCCTGCCCAACAC
>CAZPJO010000171.1:0-5730 GCA_964586895.1 uncultured Roseicyclus sp. | reverse complement strand
GCCAAGCCCCGGAAACATCACCTCTTCGTTGGTGTATTCGTGGTTCACGCACAAGATACCGCGACCGGGCTCCAGCTCCACAAAACCGACATAGTCGTTGTTGTAGCCGAACCGCTGCAACTGATCCTCGGCGGATTGGTTCATCGGGTCGAATTCCGCCACATCGGGGAAGATCGCATCACCCCAACGGATCAGGACGTTGGCGTCATAGCCATCCGCGATATGATGCGTCTCGTCATTGCCCCAGCTCAGCTCGTCAAAGACATAGCGATCCGCACCCGTGTCGGCGCGCGCACGCCCCGTGCTCAATGCGGTGGACCCGAAAAGCGCGGTCGTCGCGGTGACGGCCAACGCACCGCGCATCACCTCGCGGCGGCCATAGCGGCGGTTCACGACGTCGCCGATCGTGTTGCCGAGGTTGGGGTTTGTGGGGATGTCGTCGAAGGCCTCGAAGGCTTCGGCCTTGTTGTGATGCTCGGAGCTGTCGATAATCGTTCTGCGGTTCATCTGGGATCTCCCTGGACAAATAGACCGCCTCCGAGAGCCCTTCAGCCCACGGCACCGGTCAGTTCGAATTGTGGACCCAGTTGCACCGCTCAGTGTAACAGCTCCGTGGCGATTTTCTTACAGATCGAAGTTATCCACAGAAATCCGCGTCACTTTGCCGATCAATCCAGGTCCCGAACGACCATGCCGGTTCGTCCCGTCGCCCGCGCCTTGGGAACCACCCGATGACTTGATGCTTACAATTCGAACAAAAACGCGCTTCGGCGTAAATTGGCCGTTTACTCAAGCCGTCTAGCGTCCGGCAAAGGTGAAGGTCGCAACGGGCGTCTGATATGGTGAGCGCAATTCGAAAACTGTCGGCCGCGCTTCGCGTGGCGCTTGGTTTTGCCGAATTGCGCGGCGAACACCTGACACTCGACGCCGCGCAACGCTACCGCCGCGAACAAATCTCGGAAACCCTCAATCAGACGCAGCCTCTGGTGCTCGGCAACACGATCTTCGCGCCGATCCTGTCTTTTCAGGCCGCCTCTACCGGGCCGACTGTCGCGCTCATCTTATGGACAGCCGCGATGATTGTCGTGTCACTCACGCAATTTCTGTCCGCGGGCGGGCTGAAAAAATGCACCGGGCGCGTCGCGGATCTCAAACGCCTCGAAATGCGTGCGTTTGTCCTTGGCGCGTTGTGGGCGATGGGATTTGCCTGCACTTATCCCCACGTCTCCGGCAACGAAAAGGTCATCGTGGCCATCATGCTTACCGGGTCGGTCGCGCTGGGAACGTTCAGTTATTCACGCTCCGCCGGTCCCGCTCTGATCTACCTCGCGGCCACAACCCTGGGTATGGGATTGTCCGCGTTCATCACCGGCGTGGCCACTGGATCCGGCAGCGACAAGATGGTCGCCGTCCTGTCTCTCTTTGCCTTCGCAACCCTCACCAAATCGGTGTTTGAACGCGGGCGCGCCAATCTGAACGCCTTTCGCAATGTGGAACAACTGACGGAAAAGACTGAGGTTATCGGCCTTCTGGTCAAGGATTATGAGGCGCAGGCCACCGAATGGGTGTGGCACGCCGATGCCGAGGGGCGCCTGATCGTTGCCCCCGACCTGATCGTGGAACTTCTGGGCGGGTCCGCCGCCCTCGGTGGCGACGAACCTGTCCTGCACCACGTCAAGCGCATGATCAGTCCCGAAAGCCATGCCGCCCATGACCGCATGGCCTCTTCCGTGCGCAACCGGCGGGAATTCCACGATATCGTCCTGGCCTTTCCCGACCAATATGGCGATGGCCTGCGCTGGATCGCCGTCAAAGGGACCCCACAATTCGACGGTGGCACATTCCACGGTTTCCGAGGCATTGTCGCAGACACAACCAAAGCCGTCATCGCCGAACGCCGCATTCAATACCTGGCCGAATTCGACAGTTTGACGGGGCTGTTGAACCGAAATTCCATCCAAAAAATCCTGGGGGATCTGGATCCCGCGCGTGATCAGATGACCGCGATCCTGATTGATCTCGACGGGTTCAAGCAGATCAATGACAGCTATGGGCACGACACCGGCGATGCGCTTTTGTGCGCCGTGGCCGACCGCCTGCGCATTCTGGAAAGCCATGATGCCTGGGCTGCGCGGTTGTCTGGTGACGAGTTTTTCATGCTGCTCACCGATGACGAAAACACAACCGCCGACACCCGCCTGACCCTGGGTCAGGAAATGTGCGACCGCCTGTCGGAGCCCTTCAAGATCAACGAATTCGAGCTGCAGATTTCGGCCTCCGTCGGCATGGCCCGATTCCCCACGGACACCGCCGCCGGGCACGATCTGCTCTCGCTGTGCGATCTCGCGCTCTATGATGCAAAGCACGGCGGCCGCAATCGCCTCCGCCTTTACGACCCCGCCCTGCTTGAAAAGCTCAATTGGCGCATCGCCGTGATCGAGCGTCTTCGCAAAGCGGTAAGCGCGGGGCAAATCAAGCTGTTCTATCAAAGCCAGCATCATCTTTCCGACGGGCGGCTGATCGGGCTCGAAGCCCTCGCTCGCTGGGACGACGAAGACCTCGGCCCAATCGGCCCCGACATCTTCATCCCGATCGCGGAACAGACCGGCCTGATCGTCGATCTTGGCGAACAATTGCTGCGCAAGGCCTGCGTCGATGCGAAACGCTGGTCCGATACGATGGGAAGTGCGGCGCCTGTGGTCTCCGTCAACATATCACCGGTTCAATTCGCCCGATCGGACGTGGCCGCCATGATCGGTCGCGCGCTGATGGAAACTGGCCTGCCACCGTGCCTTATCGAAGTCGAGGTCACGGAAGGTGTGCTGATTTCCGACAAAAGCCGCGTTGCATCCACGCTCAAAGACCTCTCCGCCATGGGGGTTTCCATCGCGCTGGATGATTTCGGAACCGGATATTCCTCGCTCAGCTATCTCAAGGAACTGCCGCTCAACCGCCTCAAGATCGACCGCAGCTTCATCTCTCACCTCGAAGACGACCCCGACAGCCCTATTGTCGAAACGGTGATCCAGCTTGGGCAAAACCTCGGGTTGAACGTCATCGCCGAAGGTGTGGAAACCGAAAAACAGGTCGCGCAATTGATCGCCATGGGCTGCGACGAGGGACAGGGCTACCACTTCAACCGCCCTGCTCCGGTCGCGGAAACGGATGCGCTTATTGCGCAGCAGATTGCATATCGCGCCGCCGAAGGCCGCAAAAAGGCCAGTTGAACGCGCCGCGTTGTGGCCTGCCGCGGCCGCCTATTCCGGCCAAAGGGCCGTTTCGGGATGGAATTGCGACCATGCGAACCAAAAGGCTTCGTGGCTGCCAAGGTCCGCGCCATCGGCATCGATCGCCCGCAATCCGCCCGCAACCTGAACAAGCCGCACGTCCTCAAAGGTCACCTCGGCACCATCGCTCAGCGCGGCCAGCGCCAATCCCCGCGGAAACGCCACTGCGCGCCCCGACCCGGTGAAAACCCCCAACACGTCTTCCTGCACTTCAAGGCGCGGATCGACATCACCAACCGGAAAGATCGGCCCGTCTGCATCGCGGGTGTTGCGAAAGTCAAAATCGCGCCCCAACGCCAAGTCTTCCACCAACACGGTGGTATCGGGGTAGGCCGTGCGCCATGACGCCCAATCGGTGGTGATCACGCTCGCCTGGGGCAACCGCAAACCGATCTCCGACAGCGGCCCGGTCACTGCCGCGCCCGTGAACGTGTCGAACACCGACATCGACGTTATGTCATACATCACCTTGTTCGACCGGGTCAGCAAACCGGATGTGCGCAGGACCGGCCGCGCCACACCCAAGGGCATTTCATCGGTGAAATACGCCTGCGCCGCGCCGCAAAGCGTGCAATACGGAATGCCCAGATCCCGACCGCCAAGCGTGTCGTTCACCATCTCGCGCACTTCCATGATCCGGCGCGGATAGGCCCGGGCCTCGCCGTTGATTTCAATGCCAAAAACAATCGCATCATCATCGAGCCAAGTCGCTTCCTCCGCCGTGCTGACCGGCGGATTGTCGGTCGCGGGGATGCATTGGCAAGCTGTGCCGGTCGTATCATAGGGCCGGTCGTCGATCCGCACCCCACCCCACGAGACAAAGCGCCAATCAATGGCCCCCTCGACCATCAACGCCTCCAGACCCGGCAGGTAATTCGTGAAAATATCACGCTTATGGGCAAGGTAGCCGGGATAGGCGGGCATGTCCCACGCCATCAGGTGATCGGCGATTTCGGCACGCGGGCGGAAAGTCTGGGGCTCAACGGCGAGCAGCGCGATACTCACATCGCGCAGCGCCGCGAACACCTCGGGCCGCCAGGTGAAACGCATCAAATCGGTGATCAGCCATGCCGCGCGTGGATCGCCCGAGGCCGCGATGGTGTCATAGGCCCGGGTGTCGCGCAGATCCCAATCGGCCTGATCCCGCCCGATCTCGACCGCCCGCAACAAGGCCGCCTCCAATTCCGGCGACAGCGGCCCCTCCGGGATCGCGGGCGGCAGGCCAAATTCCTCCACCACGTAATCGGGCAAGTCGGTCTGGGCCGAGGCGGACAAAGCCACCGCGCAAAGGGCCAACGGCAAAAGGATGAAACGCGCAAATGTCCGGATCACAGGCTTTTCCCTAGCATGAATGTCACTCGGGCGAGCCTACACGCACCTGTCTTCACGCCTGCATCACGTTCGCTTCAACCGCCGCGCCACCACACGAAAAAAGGCCCCACCGTCGCCGGCAGGGCCCTTCCGAATTCAAACGTTGGCCAAATTCAAACGCTGCTGCGCTCAGTCGTCCTGCTTGAGGGCCGCGCCAAGGATATCCCCCAGCGATGCGCCCGAGTCGGACGAGCCGAACTGCTCCACGGCTTCTTTCTCTTCGGCGATCTCACGCGCCTTGATCGACAGACCCAGACGACGCGACTTGGCGTCGATGTTCGTCACGCGGACGTCCACCTTGTCGCCAACGCCGAAGCGTTCCGGGCGCTGTTCCGAACGGTCACGCGACAGGTCCGAGCGGCGGATGAAGGACTTCATGCCCTCGTAATCCACCTCGATGCCGCCATCCTCGATCGCGGTGACTTCCACCGTGATGACCGATCCACGCTTCACACCTTCGATCGATTCCGCAAACGGGTCGCCGTCCACGGCCTTGATCGACAGGCTGATCCGCTCTTTGTCGGTGTCGACCTCGGTGACAACCGCCTTGACGATATCGCCCTTGCGGAAATCATTGATGATGTCCTCGCCACGACCTTCCCAGGTCAGATCGCTCAGGTGCACCATGCCGTCGATGTCGCCTTCGAGACCCACGAACAGGCCGAATTCGGTGATGTTCTTGACCTCACCCTCGACCTGCGTGCCCTCGGGATGGCTCTCGGCGAACACTTCCCACGGATTGCGCATCGTCTGCTTGAGGCCAAGCGAAACGCGGCGCTTCACCGTGTCGATCTCAAGCACCATCACTTCCACTTCCTGCGAAGTCGAAACGATCTTGCCCGGATGGACGTTCTTCTTGGTCCACGACATCTCGGACACGTGCACAAGACCTTCGACACCCGGCTCAAGTTCAACAAACGCACCATAGTCGGTGATGTTCGTCACGCGGCCCGTGTGCACCGTATCCAGCGCATATTTCGCGGCCACGGCATCCCACGGATCGTCCTGCAGCTGCTTCATGCCAAGGCTGATACGATGGGTTTCCTTGTTGACCTTGATGACCTGCACCTTG
>CAZPJO010000170.1:0-5762 GCA_964586895.1 uncultured Roseicyclus sp. | reverse complement strand
GTGCATTTCCGCATCGCTTCACCGCCCACGTCGTGGCCGTGTTTCTACGGCGTCGACACACCGCAGCGCGAAAAATTGCTGGCCGCGACCATGTCCGAGGAAGAGATGCGCATGCATCTGGGCGTGGATAGCCTACGGTTCATCTCGCTTGACGGGCTCTACCGCGCCGTGGGTGTGGCCGAGGGCCGCGATCCGGCCAAACCCGCCTATTGCGACGCTTGTTTCTCGGGCGTCTATCCGGTGCGCCCGACCGACCAGCTTGCGAAAGGGTTCCAACTGGTGGAGGCGGCGGAATGATCCGCAAGTTGTTTCGCAGGCCCCGCGCCACGGCACCCGAATTGCCGGAGGCGGAACTGGCCCGGCGCCTGACCGATCGCAGCTATGCCTGCACCTGCTGTGGCACGGTTCTGCGCGCCGCTGACGGGGCCGTGCGGCCCGAGGCGCCGTTCGGCTGGAAAAACCCGCCGGACGCCAAGGACGACGACACGTTCGAGTTGGGTTACATGGAAATGCTGACCCAAAGCTATGCGCGGCGCGACGGCAATTTCCTTGTGCGAGCGTTCCTGCCGATCCCGGTGATCGGCACGGACAGCGAAGTGTTCATCGGCGTTTGGGCCAGCCTGTCTTCGGGCCATCACGCGCGCTTCCGCTCGCTTCAGGCGCGCGGCGAGGCGCAGACCCTGGGCGAGCAATTCTCTTGGCTTTACACTCAGGTTCCGCCGCTGACCGGCCCGCTCCTGACCAAGGGGACGCTGGTGCCCTATTCCGACGGGCGCACACCGCTTTATTGGATCACCGACGAAAAGCACCCGTTCCATGACGCGCAGCGCGAGGGGATGCGGGCGGCTGAGATCCTTGATCTTTACGAGGCGATGGGCTGCGAAGAGGCGGTCAAACACCTCAAGGCGTGACCCGATCCGTCTTTGCCTTCAACGGCCCTCACCCGCACAATAGAAAACGCGCCGCCCGAACCCCGGACGGCGCGCTTTCATTTAACGAATGCGCTTCGGCTTAGCGGCGGGATAGCGCGGCCCAGGCCCCGGTCACGATCAGCGCGGCAAGAACCGCCTTGATCGCATCGCCCAGAAGGAACGGCGCCACGAACCCGGCCCAGACCGACGCGGCCCCGAGGCCAACCCATCCGGCCTCCACACCAAGCGCGCCTGCCACGGCCATCGGCCATGCCACACCCGGGATGTAGAGCAGCGCCGAGATGACGATGCCGCAGATCGCGGTGCCGATGACACCGCGCGCCAGCCCACGCTCGGCCGCGAAACCCGCAAGCCAGGCCATGCCGACGAAGCCCACGAGGAAGCCGGCGGTCGGGCCGGTAAAGGCCGCAAGACCCGGCAGGGTCGAGGGCGTGAACATCGGCAAGCCAAGCGCGCCTTGCGCCAGATAGGCCAGCACCGTGACCGCCCCCAGCCGCGAGCCAAAGCTGAACCCGACCATCAGGATCGCCAGCGTCTGCAGCGACATCGGCGCAGGCCAGAGCGGGATCGAAACCTTGGCCGCCAGGGCGATGAAAAGCGTGCCGCCAAGCACCAGAAGCGCCTTGCGCAGCAGGCCCTCCTGCCCAAGCGTTGCGGAAAGAAGTGTCATGTCGCGGCCCATATCTATGGCTCCCTGTCCCGTTGGGTGGCGTCGGAACGCCTGTTGGGCAAAGGTATTCCTCTGCGGCGCGGCGAAGTCAACAGATCCGCGCAGACTTGCGCTTTGCGCGGCCCGCGGGCTATGCCCCCACCATGACCCAAAAGCCGCTTGAAAACCGTATCGCCCTTGTCACCGGAGCCTCGCGCGGGCTCGGCGCCGCCTCTGCCGAATGGCTGGCCGCGCAAGGTGCCCATGTCGTGGCCGTCGCGCGCACCATTGGCGGGCTTGAAGAGCTCGACGACCGCATCAAGGCGGCGGGTGGGCAAGCCACGCTTGCGCCGATGGACCTGACCGATGATGACGCGATCGCGTATCTGTGCCGGCAGCTTTTTGACCGTTGGGGACGGGCCGACATCTGGGTCAACGGGATGATCCATGCCACCGCCCTGACGCCTGCGCCGCATATTCAGGCCAAGGACCTCGACAAGGTGATCGCCGCGAACATCCGGGCGTTTTCGCGCCTGATGACGAATATCGAACCGCTGATCCTACCGTCCGACGCGCCGCAGGCCGTGTTCTTCGATGACGATTGGGATGCGAAATTCGCCGGGGCCTATGCGATGTCGAAGGCCGCGCAACGCGCCCTTGTCGAATGCTGGCAGGCCGAAACGGTCAAAGCGCCGCTGAATGTGCATCTGCTGCGGCCCAACCCGATGCCCACGGCCACGCGGGCGCGGTTCTATCCCGGAGAAGATCGCAGCAAACTGGCCGATCCGCGCGCAGAGGCCGCGCGCCTGCTGGCTCCAGCCCTGCTTGGATAGGCCCTTGTTCGGTTAGGCCCGGCCTGTCTCGTCCGACGCCGCCGCCTCCATCGCTTCGGCCATCGCCTCAGCCCGCGCGGTCAACTCCGCCAACCCATCGGTCAGCGCATCGGGAAGTTCCGTGCGCGGCCCCGCCTCCTGCAATTCCGAGATCCGCCGCGCACGATCGGCCAGACGTTCCTCGGCCGAGCGCAGGGCCTTGTCCTGCGTGGCGATCTTTTCCTGCAATGCACGCAGATCGTCCTCAAGCGCCGCCGTCTTGTCGGCCAGCATCAGACCCGCCATCAACAGCATCCGTTCGGGCGGCATACGCCCGATCTGTCCCAGAACAACCGCCGCTTCGGTGTCGAGCATCTTGGCCGCCGCCTGCAGATAGCTTTCCTCGCCCTGCTGGCAGGCGACGCTGAAGGCGCGGCCTCCGATTTCGATATCCACCTCAGGCATGGGCATGTCCTTCCCCGGCCGCATTGGGGCCAGATTCCACATCGGCAATGATCCGGTCCAACTCGGCGGCATCGGCGGCGCGCAATTGGCGCAACGCTTCAAGTTCCGACACCAACCCCTGTTCGACCCCGGCGGCATCCGCGCCGCTGTTGACGATGGCCAACTGCGCGGCCAGATCTTCGGCGCGCGTCTTCATCAGCCGCAATTGCCCGCGTAAATCCAGTACGCGGTCCTCCGGTGTCTGGCCCATCGCTTCGCGCAATTCATCGGCGATATCGACCGCACGGTCGCAGGCAATGCGCGCCTCATCCCGTTCGACACGGGCGCGCTCGACACGCCGCGTCATCAACGCCAGCGCCTTTTCCATATCCTCGATATCCGGGGGGCCGTCGCCGTCACTTGCCACCAGCGGCGTCGCAAGGTCCGCACCCTCTGCGCCCTCGGCGGCTTGCGCGGCGGCCTCTGCATCGGCGCGCGCTTGTGTCAGGGCCGCGTCCTTGTCGGCCAGTTCCGCTTCCCGCTCGGCCAGCATGTCCTGGGCCAGGTTGCGCGACGCCTCCGCCTCGGTCAGACGCGCTTCGAGGTCGGCCATGGCGGACGCATCGGTTCCGGCTTCGACCGGTTGGCGCGCGTCCTCAAGCTCCGAGCGGGCGGTCGCAAGATCGGCGGTTGTCTCGCTCAACGCATCCTGCGTCTCGGAGAGTTGTGCCTCAAGAAGGGCGACCCGTTCGGACAATTCGGCGGCGCGCGCCTCGGCCTCTTGGCGCGCCAATTCCGCCGCACCAAGGCCCGCCGCAGCCCCTGCGGCATCCCCTGCGGCACGCTCAAGTGCGGCCTGACCGGATGCGATCCGATCAAGCGCCGTCGCCAGACGGGCTTCCAATTCGCTCAGTTTTTCGAACTCGGCACTATCGCCCATCGCGGCCTTTGCCCCCTCGTCGTCGCATACGCCCCCGGGCGCTGCGCACTTGCCTCACTTGCCACGGTGCCCGCCGGGCCATCCCCGATCTGATACGCACCGATTGCGTGCCCTGCCTGTGGCACATCTACATTTGGGGGTCAAACCGCGCCGATTTGCAAGGTTTTCCACACCCACCCCGCCAAAATACGCTGATTTCAGCCTCTATCGCACGGTCCAGCGCCTTGCGCTCGCCTCGCGCGATGCTATCACGCTGGCAAGTTTGCGGGGACCGGCCCGCGCCTGTTGCCGCCGAAAGGAACCTTCCGACCATGGATATCGCCGCCCTCGCCGCCCGCAATCCCGACCATTGGGCGCGCGCCGCCTGCATTCGCACGCTGACGCTTGATGCCGTCGCGGCCGCGAATTCCGGGCATTCCGGCATGCCGATGGGCATGGCCGATGTTGGGACCGTCCTGTTCGACAAACACCTCAGCTTCGACGCAAGCGCCCCCGAATGGCCGAACCGCGACCGCTTCATCCTGTCGGCGGGTCATGGCTCGATGCTGATCTACGCGTTGCTGTATCTGACCGGGTACAAGGCGATGACGCTGGAGCAGGTGAAGAACTTCCGCCAATTGGGCGCGATCACCGCGGGCCACCCCGAATATGGTCATGTGCCCGGCGTGGAGACGACAACCGGCCCGCTTGGGCAAGGCATCGCCAATGCGGTGGGCTTTGCGATGGCCGAAGAAAGCCTGCGCGCGCGGTGGGGCAAACGCGTCATCGATCACTACACCTATTGCATCGCGGGCGATGGCTGCTTGATGGAAGGCATCAGCCAGGAGGCGATTGCCCTGGCCGGGCGGCAGGAATTAAGCCGCCTGATCGTGATGTGGGACGACAACGGCATCACCATCGACGGCAACGTGTCGATGTCGGATGTGACCGATCAGAAGGCGCGCTTTGCGGCGTCGGGCTGGGATGTGTTCACCTGCGACGGGCATGATGCCGACGACATCGACCGCGCGCTGACAGCGGCCAAGGCCTCGGCTCGGCCCGCAATGATCGCGTGCAAGACCCATATCGCCATCGGCTCATCAGCGCAGGACACGGCCAAGGGCCACGGCGCATTGACCGATCCGCAATTGGTCGCCGACACCAAGGCGGCCTATGGCTGGAGCCACGGCGCGTTCGAGATCCCCGCCGATCTCAAGGCCTGGTGGGAAGCGGTTGGCGCGAAGGGCGCCGCGGCGCATGCGGAATGGCAGGGCCGGTTCGACGCATTGTCGGCCGGCAAGAAGGCCGAGTTCAAGCGCGCCTTTGCCGGTGAGATGCCCAAGAAACTCAGCGCCGCGATCAAGGCCCATAAAAAGGCCCTGTCGGAAGACCAACCCAAAGTCGCGACCCGCAAAGCGAGCCAGATGGCGCTGGAGGTGATCAACGCGGTCGTGCCCGAGACGCTCGGCGGGTCGGCGGATCTGACCGGCTCGAACCTGACCAATACGCCGGATCTGGGCACGTTTGGGCCCGACGATCGCAAGGGGCGCCATATCCATTACGGCATCCGCGAACATGCGATGGCGGCGGCGATGAACGGCATGGCGCTGCATGGTGGCGTGAAACCTTATGGCGGCACGTTCTTTACCTTCACCGACTACGCCCGGCCCGCGATGCGGCTTTCGGCGTTTATGTAGATCGCGCCGGTCTATGTGATGACGCATGACAGCATCGGGGTGGGGGAAGATGGCCCGACGCACCAGCCGGTCGAACATCTGGCGATGCTGCGCGCGACACCGAACATGAATGTGTTCCGCCCCGCGGACGCGGTGGAGACGGCGGAGGCGTGGGAGATCGCGCTGACGTCTTCGAAGACGCCGTCAACGCTGGCCCTGTCGCGGCAGGGGCTGCCGACGCTGCGGACCGAGCACAAGACCAAGAACTTGACGGAACAAGGGGCCTATGTGCTGGCCGATGCCACGGCAAAGCGGCGCGTCATATTGATG
>CAZPJO010000169.1:0-5782 GCA_964586895.1 uncultured Roseicyclus sp. | reverse complement strand
GCCCGAGCCCCCGCCAGTGACGATGCCCACGCGCCCCGCTTGCGGCGCGTCGCGGGATACGACAACGCGGGTGTTGCCCTCATCCAGACGGACCCGATCCGCATGGGCACGCACGAAACCGCGCACCGGTTCATCGACGATGTCGTCGGGGTTGTTGATGAACCTCTGCATGGCCTGGTCCTTCGTGCCCTTATTTTACGGTAAAGCCGCCATCGACGACCAGATCCGCACCGTTGATCATACGCGCGCCTGGCGAGGCGAGGAACACGGCGGCGGCGGCGATCTCGGATGGTTCGGCAAAGCGGCCCATAGGAATCTGCGCCTTCATCGCGTCGCCTTTGGGTCCCTCCCAGGCCTTTTTGCCAAGTTCGGTCAACACAACGGTCGGGGAAATCGAGTTTACCGTAATGCCGTGCTTGCCCCATTCAAGCGCCAGCGTTTTGGTCAGGCCGATGACCCCGAATTTCGACGCGCAATACGCCACATGTTCGTCAATCGCGACTGATCCCGCCTGCGACGCGAGGTTGATGATCGCGCCACCGGTGCCCTTTGCAATCATGTGGCCGCCAACGGCCTGCGCCATAAGGAAGCTGCCTGTCAGATTGATATCAAGCGTCCGGGTCCAGGCCGAAAGGGCGATCGTCTCGGCCGGTGCCAGATCCACGATGCCTGCGGAATTCACTAGGATGTCGATCTTGCCGAACGCGCCTTCGACCACGGCCAATGCGGTGGCCACGCTTTCGGGATCGGCGACGTTGCAGGCGGCTGAAATCGCGCCAGAATGCTGCGCGGCCTCCTCTGCGGCGGCCTCGGCGTTGAGGGCAAGAACCGCGACGCGCACGCCCTTTTCCGCGAAGGCCCGAACGATCGCCTGGCCAATGCCCGAGGCACCACCGGTTACAACGGCGGTCTTTCCATCGAGCGAAAAATCAAAATCCAAGCTGGGGTCTGCCATGGCCTCGGCACTCCATTTCGTCGTCTTGCTGCTGCTGTTTTGTCAGAGGATCCGGGGCGACGCGGGGCCGCCCCGGATTGCTTATTGGGCACTGTTTACTGGCGGGTTGCCAGAAGGGCTTCGACGTTTTCGTCGTTCACAGGGGTCCACGGCACGGAATATTCCGCGTCACCGCCCGCGTTCCAGGGCATGTCGGTGTAGGCCGTCCAGATGTCCGACATCGGCTCGTATTCGCCGTCTACGGCGGCTAGCGCCACGTCAAGCGCGCCTTGCGCCTGGGCGCGGGCGTCTTGCAGGAACGAGGCCATGTCCCCGTTCTGAACCGCGACAAGGGCGTCGGTGATGCCGTCGATGCCGGCCACCGCGAAATCGTCAACGCTCAGGCCAGCGGCACGGATCGCTTCGATCGCACCAAGGGCCATCTCGTCATTCTGACCGATTACGCCGTCGATCTCGCCGTCATGCGACGTCAGCCAGTTTTCCATCAGCGTCTGCGCCTCGGCGCGCGAACAGTTAGCGGTCTGCTGTTCAAGAATGTTGACGTCCGAGCATTCGGCCAAGGCCTGCATGTTACCTTCGAGGCGGCTGATCTGTGCCGACTGGCCGATTGGGCCTTCGAGGATCACAACGTTGCCTTCACAGCCGATCTGATCCAGCACGTAACGCGCCAGCATGTAGCCCGAGCGCACATCGTCCGAACCGACATAGGAATGCAAAAGGTCGCTGTTGACGCGCGTGTTCGAGCCCACAACAGGGATGCCTGCTTCATTGGCGGCTTCGACGGCGGTCGCGCCGGCGTCGATGTCGATCGGCACGAAGATGATCGCGTCGAATTCCTGCGTGATCATTGTCTCGAACTGATCCTGTTGCACGAGCGCGTGATACCGCCCATCGAAGATCGTGACGTCCACGAGACCTTCCTGAACCGCCGGATGCTCTTCAAGCGCGGCCGACCAGATCTGCATGAATTCGGCGTTCAGGCCGTAAACTGCAGCACCGATCTGCGGCACGTCCTGCGCCACGGCGGGGGCCGTCAACGCGCTGGTCGCCAACATGGCAATCAATGTCTTCTTCATAATGTGCTCCTCCCTTGGATTTTCTTGCACAGAGTGATTGATCGTTTTTCGACCGGTTTTTTCGCGACGGTGCCGCGCCTGGTCGAGCATCACGGCGGCGACAATCAGCACCCCCTTGATGACTTGCTGGTAGTAGGATTCGACCCCCATCAGATCGAGGCCGTTGTTGACCACACCGATTAGCAACGCGCCGATCACGGTGCCGGTCACGCGGCCAACCCCGCCCGCAAGGCTGGTGCCGCCGATCACGACCGCGGCGATGGCGTCAAGTTCGTAGGCGATGCCCGCCTGCGGCAGGGCCGAGCCCGTGCGCGCCGCCAGCATCATGCCCGCAAGGCCCGCAAGCGCGCCCGAGATCACATAAACCATCAGGCGAATGCGTTTGACGTTGATCCCCGACACTTCCGCCGCATGAGGGTTGCCGCCGGCCGCATAAACATGACGCCCGAACCGCGTCGAGTTCAACACCCACCACGCGATCAGGAACACGAGCGCAAAGAGGACAACGGGCATCGGGATGCCGAAGACCTCGCCGGTACCGATCCAGCGGAATTCAGGCGTCAGCGCGAGCACCGGGCGCCCGTCACCGTATAGAAGTGTCAGGCCGCGCGCGGCCGAGAGCATGCCCAAGGTTGCCACAAAGGCAGGCACCGCAAAGCGCGCAACGACCACGCCCGATACCGCACCGCACGCCATCCCGACCGACAGGCCGACCGCAATCGCAAGGAGCGCGGGATAAGGCCCGCCCGCCACCATCGCGGTCGATGATGTGGTCGCAAGCGAGGCCGCGACAATTCCGGCCAGCGCCACCACCGATCCGACCGACAGGTCAATGCCACGCGTCAGGATGACGAAGGTCATGCCAATGGCGAGGATGCCGTTGATCGACGTCTGACGCAGCACGTTGAGAATGTTGCGCGTCGACAGGAAATGCTCGTTCATGATGGCCAAAACGGCGCACAGCAGCACCAGAGCAATCAAGATGCCGTATTTCTGGCCATATTGCGCCAGCCGAAGTTTCCGGGCGTCTTGCGCCTGCGGCGTGGCGGTCTGGTCGGTTTCCATCAGGTCTTTCTCTCCCAAGATCGGGTTTTCACGCGGCCAAGTGTACCAGCCGGTCGGCGCTCAGGTCGGCGCGCGCGATTTCTCCGGCGATCCGCCCGTCGCGCATGACGATCGCGCGATCCGCCATACCGACAACTTCATCGGTCTCGGACGAGACCATCACAACGGCACCACCCGCGGCGGCGAAGTCCGACATCACGCGGTAGATCTCGCGCTTGGCGCCGACATCCACGCCGCGCGTCGGCTCATCGAGCAGCAACACCTTAGGCTCCGTCAGAAACCACTTTCCAAGCACGACCTTCTGCTGGTTGCCGCCCGACAGGCTGGATACGACCAAGTCGTCCGTTGCGGTCTTGATGCCGAATTTGTCGATCATCGACCGTGCGGCCTGCGCCTCGCGGCGGGGGCTCATCACCGGACCGACCCCAAGGCGCTGAAGGTCGGCTCATCCATGATGATGATCTCGGCGTCGTAGCTCAGGGCCTTGGCGATTTCGACAAGCTGGAGTTTGGCAACGCTGAGATCCATCATCACACTGCGCGCATCAATGTCGAAATGCAGGCTATCCAGAAGCTCCTGCGCGCGGCCATTCATCGTCTGGAAGTCGATGCGCCCGAAACCCGCGAGCGGCTCGCGCCCAAGAAAGATGTTTTCGGCCACCGTCATTGCGGGCACGGGGCTCAGTTCCTGTTCAATGATCGGGATACCGGCTTCAAGCGCCTGACCGGGTGAGCGGAACGCCACCTCATTGCCGTCGCGCAGGATCGTACCGGTATCGCGCGGCTGAATGCCCATGACGATCGAGAGGAACGTCGATTTGCCAGCCCCGTTGCCGCCGCACAGCGCATGAACCGAGCCGCGCTGCAACTCGAAGCGACCGTCCGACAGCGCCGAGACGCCACCGAATGACTTGGCAAGTCGCTTGACCTCCAGCAAAGGTGTGGCCATGAGTTCCTTCCGTTCTTTTACCCACCTGTTGCACATTTGAAAAAACAGGTCAGGCACCGTCCCGCGGCCAGGTCCCGCAATACAACCCTAGCGATACTACGCAATTTCAGCATTTTTTTCTGCATGTGCACATGTATCTGGCCCCTTTTGCCCACTGTCGCGGCACCCATCAAAATTTTGATCATTTCCCAAACTTTGTGCATCTGTGCGGAAACTCATGGAAGGATACATGCGCATAGCCATCGGGTGTGACGATGCCAGGTTCGATCTCGAGGAACTGCTTAAACCGCACATCGCCGCGCTGGGGCACAGCGTGACCGATTGCGGTGTGAACGCCGGCGAGACCGTGCTTTACCCCGACATCGCCGTACGTGTCGCAAGAGACGACATTGGCGATCAGCATGACCGTGCGATCCTGATTTGCGGGACGGGGATTGGCGTTTGCATCAGTGCCAACAAGGTGCGCGGGATTCGCGCGGCCCAGGTCCACGACACCTATTCGGCAGAGCGCGCCCAAAAAAGCAATGACGCCCAGATTGTGTGCCTTGGCGCACGCGTGATCGGACCGGAGCTTGCAAAAAGCATCGTTTCAGCGTTCCTTGAGTCGTCCTTTGAAAGCAATCGGTCGGGGCCAAAGGTCGACAGGATCCGACATTATGAAGCCGTCGCGCATGGGGCGACCTGAGCGACAGGAGAGGCTGCTTGCCCGGATCAACAAATTCCGCCCCCCCGCACTCGGAGGCCTCTTCCTACGGTTTGCTGACCGAGATCGCGAGGCGTTACTACATCGAGGGCGAGACCCAGGATTCCATTGCCCGCGCGCTTGATCTGTCACGCATGAAGGTCAACCGCATGATCAAGGACGCGCAGGAAGCGGGCCTTGTGGAAATCCGTGTGCGGTTCCATTCCTCCCAGACCAGCGAACTCGAGCGCGAGTTATGCGACCGCTTCGGGCTTGAGCATTTGCTTGTTTCGCCCGCGTCACAATCGCTGCAACAGCAGCGGCGAAACGTGGCCATGACGGTCACCCATTTTCTTGAATCGAACCTGCGGGAAAACCTGATCGTTGCGGTTGGCATGGGGCGTAACGTTGCCTCCGTGGCGGAGATGCAGGCGGCGCGCACCTTTGAAACCCTCACCTTCGTGTCCGGGAGTGGCGGCGCGTCGGAGGCCGGCTCGGAAGGCAATGCCGATCACATATGCCGCAACCTCGCGCGGCGGTTCGGAGGCTCGGCGGTGACACTCTACGCGCCTGCCTATGTGCCCGAGGCGGCGCTGCGTGAAAGCCTGATCAGCAATGGAACAGTGCGCCGCACGCTCAACCTCGCGCGCTCTGCGGATTACGCCCTGGTCGGCATCGGCGACCTTGGTCTGGACAGCCATATGGCGCGCATGGGCTGGTTCTCGAGAGAAGAAATGCGCAAGGCTCAGGATGCCGGGGTTGTTGGCGACCTCATGGGCTACGACTTTTTCAACGCGCGCGGAGTGCCGTGTAACGACGTGCTCGGCGGGCGGGTCATCGGCCTGTCGCGCGAGGATCTGCAGCGGGTTTCAACCACCATCGCGATTGCGGCCGAACCGAGCAAGGCGATGGCGATCCTTGGCGCGTTGCGGACGGGAACCATCGACGTTCTGGCGACGTCCTTGACCAATTGCCTTGCGATCAAGGACCTTCTGCAGGCCGGACACTGACACCGCGTGCGCCGTGATCAATGGTGTGGCGAACAGACAAGCGCCC
>CAZPJO010000168.1:0-5793 GCA_964586895.1 uncultured Roseicyclus sp. | reverse complement strand
CTCCAACGCCGATTGCATCGCCAGCGCGTTCATCACCGTGGCCAACATGCCCATGTAGTCCGCGGTTGTGCGCTCCATCCCCTGCGCGCTGCCCTGTAGCCCGCGAAAGATGTTGCCGCCGCCGATCACCAGGCAGATCTCGACGCCCAGATCGTGCACCGATTTGATCTCCTTGGCGATGCGCTCGACGGTCGGCGGATGCAGGCCAAACCCCTGATCGCCCATCAACGCCTCGCCCGAAATCTTGAGCATGACACGATTGTATCGGGCGGCGCCGGTTTCGGGGGCGGGGGATTGGTCGCTTGGCATGGGGATGTCCTTCGTTGATCTCGCCGCGCACAATGGTCTAAACCCCGCCCCGGTTCAACGCCCGGATTTGCGCCCCGATATGCGCCCTGATGTCGCCGCGCACCGCCTCGGAATTCACTTCAAGATCGGCCTGCAATTCATTGTTCGATATAGACAAAATACCGATCAATACGCCGGTCCTGATCGCCGGACCGACCGCGTCGGGCAAAACCGCGCTGGCGATTTCCATCGCGCGGGCGCAGAACCGGCCCGTCGTGAACGCCGACGCGCTGCAGGTCTATGACGGCTGGCGCGTGCTCACCGCGCGACCCTCGCCCGAGGAAGCGGCCGCAGCCCCCCATCACCTCTTCGGCCATGTGCCGTTCGAGGCCGAGTATAGCGTCGGCCAATGGCTGCGCGACGCCGCGCCCTACCTCGCGCAGCGCCCGGTGATCGTCGGCGGCACCGGCCTCTACTTCAAGGCGCTGACCGAAGGGCTGGCCGAGATCCCGCTGACCCCGCCCGACATCCGCGCCACCGCCGATGCCCTGCCCACCGAAACCCTGCTGGCCGAACTTGATCGCGAAGATCCCGTTCTCGCCCACCGCATCGACCGCGACAACCGCGCCCGCATTCAGCGCGGCTGGGAGGTGCTGCGCGCCACCGGCAAACCCCTGTCCGAGTGGCAGGCCGAAACGCCGCCCCCCGCCCTGCCCCTGCCGACCGTCACCGCCCTTCTGCTCGACGCGGATCGCGACTGGCTGGCCGATCGCATCACCCGCCGCTTCGACCTGATGCTGGACGGCGGCGCCTTGGACGAGGCGCGCGCCAACCTGCCCCGCTGGGAGAACGCGGGCGGTGCGGCCAAGGCCATCGGCGCGCCCGAACTGATCGCCCACCTGCAAGGCCAACTCACCCTTGATGCCGCCCGCGCCACCGCCATCATCGCCAGCCGCCGCTACGCCAAACGCCAACGCACATGGTTTCGCTCGAATATGGCCGATTGGACTCACATTTCGCTGCCCTGACGCCCGCCGCCGCTTTCTTCTTGCGCGACATCCCCCGACGGCTACCCTGCGCCCCATGTTCGAGACAAACCGCCGCCCCATCGCCCATTCCGTGGCCTCCCTCGGCAAACTCCGCATGCAGGGCAAGTGGAAGCTTGAACTGCTGCATTCCGCCCCGCGCGCGCGGCTCTACTGGATCACCCGGGGGCAAGGCCGCGTCACCGTCAATTGCATCACCCGTGGCTATGGACCCAACACCGCCGTCTTCGTGCCGGCCCGCGTGCCCATGGCGCTTGAACTGGCCGCGCAGACCCAGGGCCTTGAACTGGCCCTGCCCCCCGACAACAGCCTGACGTTGCCCGACCTGCCGTTCCACCTTCGGGTGTCGAACATCGAAAGCCAGGCCGCCGTCACCTCGCATATCGAAAAGATCGAAGGCGAACTGGCCGCGCAGGCGCCTGCCATGGACCGCGCGCTGACCGCCTATTCGCTGCTGGTCTCGGCCTGGATGACCCGCGAACTGGCCCGGCAGGAAGGCGTCATCGGGCGCGAACGGTCCCACAAACTGGTCGAGGTCTTCGCCGATCGCATGGAACACGGGTTTCGCACCGGCAAGGGCGTGGCCGATTACGCCCGCGACCTGCATGTCACCCCCACCCACCTCAGCCGCGTGTGCCGCGATGCCTCGGGGCGTCCCGCGCTCGCGCTTCTCAACGAACGCATCATGTACGAGGCGCGCCGCCTGCTGCTCGACACCGACCTGCCCGCGCGTGAAGTCGCGGAACAACTCGGCTTTTCCTCGGCCGCCTATTTCACCCGCGCCTTCGCCCAAGCGGTCGGCCAGACGCCCAAGGCATTCCGGCAGCCACGCCTGACCCATTGACCAAACCCCACACCGATCGCGCCCGCACGGCGCGCCTCATGGGGCCGCCTGTATACATCTTCAAGGTTGCATCTCCGGCCAATGTCGGTTCTGTTATGGGTCGATGTCGCAAACAACCACTTTCCGGGCGCAACTAGCCGTTGACGCCCATGGGCAATCCGGTTGCTAATGCGATTGAGGGTGCGCCACGACGTGCAACACCAAAACGAGCCACCCAGCAAATCAGATCAAGACGTCACAGGGAGACGACGCCAATGAAAGACTTTACTCACGTTCAGGCCGAAGCGGGCCTGACGACCCATCCGGTCGCACAAATGTATGCGGCCGAGCACAAGGCGGGCCGCCTTGACCGTCGCGAGTTCCTCGTGCGCTCGACCGCACTCGGGCTGTCCGCGGCCGCTGCCTATTCGCTGATCGGGGCCTCGCCCGCATCCGCCGATGGCCACCGCGCCGTGCCCGCCGCCGGCGGCACCCTGCGCATTCAGCAGGAAGTGCGCGCCCTCAAGGACCCGCGCACCTTCGACTGGAGCCAGATGGCCAACGTCACCCGCGGCTTCCTGGAATATCTGATCCAGTACAACAACGACGGCACGTTCGAAGGCATCCTTCTGGAAAGCTGGGAAGCCAATGACGACGCCACCGTCTACACCCTCAACGTGCGCCAGGGCATCACCTGGAACAACGGCGATCCGTTCGATGCCAACGACGTGGCCGCGAACCTGATCGGGTTCTGCGACACGACCGTGGAAGGCAACTCGATGGCCACCCGCATGGGCGAGCTTGTCGATGCCGACACCGGCGTGGCCCGCGAAGGCGCGATCGAAGTCGTTGACGATTTCACCGTCCGCGTGACCTATCCCAACCCCGACATCACCTTCGTGCCCGGTGTCGCCGATTACCCTTCGGCGATCCAGCATCGCGACATGATCGGCACCAACCCCGCCGACCACGGCATCGGGACCGGCGCCTATGAAATCGCCGAATACGAAGTCGGTGTTCAGGCACGCCTCGTGCGCAAGGAAGGCCACACCTACTGGCGTGACACCTACCTCGACGAAGTCGTCTTCGTTGACCTGGGTCAGGACCCCGCCGCATGGTTTGCCGGTGCCGAAGCCGATGAATTCGACATGACCTACGAGACGGTCGGCGAATTCGTGGACCTCTTCGCCGCCATCGGCTGGACCGATTCCGAGGTTGTGACCGCCCCCACCGTGGTAATCCGCCCCAACCAGAACAACGCGCCCTACGACGATGTGCGCGTGCGCCAGGCGATCCAGATGGCCGTCGACAATCAGGTCTGCCTCGATCTCGGCATCAACGGTCAGGGTGTCACGGCGGAAAACCACCACGTCTGCCCGATCCATCCCGAATATGCCGAGCTTCCGGCGCAAACCTTCGATCCCGAAGGCGCGCGTGCGTTGCTTGAAGAATCCGGCCATGCCGATTTCGAATTCGAGCTGGTGTCCATCGACGATGATTACCGCAAGAACACCACCGATGCCGTCGGCGCGCAGCTGCGTGACGCGGGCTTCAACGTGACGCGGACGATCATCCCCGGCTCGACGTTCTGGAACGACTGGACCTCCTATCCGTTCAGCTCGACCAACTGGAACCACCGCGAGCTTGGCGTGCAGATCCTCAACCTCGCCTACCGCTCCGGTGTGCCGTGGAACGAGTCCGGCTTTGCCAACGATGAATTCGACGCGTTGCTGACGCAGGCCAACGGCATTCAGGATGCCGATGCCCGGCGTGAGATCATGGCGCAGCTGCAAACCATCATGCAGACCGAAGGCGTCACGATCCAACCCTACTGGCGCTCGCTGTTCCGTCACCACAAGGACAACGTGGTCAACGCGGACATGCACGCCAAGTTCGAGTTGAACGTGCATTACCTCGGCTTCTCGGCCTGACCTGAACGATTTGACCGGCGCCCCTCCGCTCTTTTCCGGGGGGGCGCCGGTTTCTACGTGGCGGTGCACCAAACCGCCCACGGCTGATCCGGCCCCACCAACAAGACCGGACCGCCATTTCCAGGCGAAGCGCAGGCCCACAAACCGCGCCGCCCAGACAACAGGGGACCAAAAGATATGGCCGCTTTCATCCTGCGCCGCGTAGGCGTGATGATCCTGACCGCGCTTTGCCTGACCTTCGTGGTGTTTTTCCTCACGAACCTCTTCCCGAACCTCGAAAAGCTCGCGAAGACCCAAGGCAACGCCCGCATGACCGACACCGAGGTCGTCTCCTGGCTTGACCGCAACGGCTATGGCGGCCCCCTGATCGTGCGCTACGGCGAATGGTTGGGCGTTGTGCCCGGCTGGACCCGCGAAGATGCCGAGACCGGCGAAATCACCGGCCGCTGCATCGACTTCGACACGCCCCCCGAAAACGCGCCGCGCTACTGCGGCCTTTTGCAGGGCGACCTGGGCTATTCCACCGTCTCCGACGCCGAAGTGGGCGAGATCATCGGCGGGCGCCTGCAACTCACCGGCATCCTGATGTTCTGGGCCTTTGCCCTCATGGTCCCCGCGGCGCTTTTGATCGGCGTGCTGGCGGGCATGCGCGAAGGCTCCCGGCTCGACCGCTCGCTTTCAACCGTCTCCATCGCCTCCACCGCGACACCGGAATACGTCTCGGGCGTGATCTTCATCGTCCTTCTCGCCTCCTCGCAGGCGGGCCTCTCGCCACTCCTCGACTCTTGGGGCTGGATCGACGGCGGCACGCTGTTCCTGGGCTCCGCCCGCTCCGCGATGGACGATATCACCTTCTGGAACTTTACCCTGCCCGTCGTGACCATCGCGCTCTACGGCATGGGCTACATCGCGCGGATGACCCGCGCCTCCATGGCCGAGGTGATGACCGCGCAATACATCCGCACCGCCCGCCTCAAGGGCGTCAACTTCCGCAACATCGTCCTGAAACACGCGCTCCGCAACGCGCTCATCGCGCCCTTCACCGTCATCATGCTGCAATTCCCGTGGCTTTTGACCGGCGTCGTGATCGTCGAGACGCTGTTCAACTACAACGGCTTCGGCTGGACCCTCGTGCAGGCGGCGTCGAACAACGACATCGAACTCCTGCTGGCCTGCTCCATCGTCGCGGTCTTCGTGGTCCTCGTCACGCAGCTGATCTCGGATATCGGCTACGTCTTCCTCAACCCCCGCATCCGTATCGCGTAAGGAGATCACAGACATGGACCTTCTTACCTGGACCGGCCAATTCGGCAGCTTCCTCACCCCCCTGATCCTGGTGGCGGTGGTGATGTTCGTCGTGGGATTCCTCACCAACTTTGCCGTCACCCTCGCAGGCATCCGCCCCGGCGAGCTGGAACTCAACGCCGACGGCACCATGGGCATCACCTACACGCCCGCCGATTACGCGCTGGCGACGATGCGATACGCGGTGATGCTGTTCCTTCTGTGCTGCCTTGGCTTCGTGATCGGCGGCTTCCTTCTGTCCTCCCCAGAACAGAAGGGCATCATCGGCGCCGCCGGTGCGCGGTTCCTGCCCGTCTGGGTCGCGCTTATCGTGACCTTCGCCGTGTCGATCACCTTCAAGCGCAAACTCGGCCTCTACGGCAAACTCTTCGACAGCCCCATCGGCATGGCCGGCTTTGGC
>CAZPJO010000167.1:0-5868 GCA_964586895.1 uncultured Roseicyclus sp. | reverse complement strand
CGTAAAAGATTGTGCCATCTGCAAGGGCAAGGCAGGCGGTGGGGTGATTGTCGGACATCGGGTGGCTCCGTCGGTGGCAGGCAAGCGGGCAAACTTTCGGTGGTCTACGGGCGTGGGGGCCGTGGGTCAAGGCGAATGCCCGGTGGGTTGCGCGCGCGCAGGGCCACCCCTATCTAGGCGCCTTCGAAGTATCGGATACGTGAGGGCCCGACCATGGGACTGAGAGCGAAAATCACCGACGGCATCAAAACGGCGATGCGCGAGAAGGATCAACTGCGCCTGTCCACGCTGCGGCTGATCAATGCCGCCGTCAAGGATCAGGACATCGCCGCGCGCGCCAGGGGCAATGCCGATGGCGTTGACGATGGCGAGGTGCTGGCGATCCTGGCGAAGATGGTCAAGCAGCGTCAGGAAAGCGCGCGCGCCTATGAAGAGGGCGGGCGGCTTGAGCTGGCCGAGAAGGAGCAGGCCGAAATCGCGGTGATCGAGGATTACCTGCCCCGGCAGCTCTCGCAGGCCGAGGCCGAAGCTGCGGTGGAGGCCGCGATTTCCGAGGCCGGCGCAAGCAGCATCCGCGACATGGGCCGGGTGATGGGCACGCTGAAGGGCAAATATGCGGGCCAGATGGATTTCGGCGCCGTTGGCCCGATGGTCAAGGCGCGGCTGAGCTAGGCCGGGTCTGTCTGAAGGGTTTGAAAGGGGCGCAGGCGCGGGCTTGCGCCCCTTTTTCGTGGCGCATGTGACAACGGCTTAGCGCGTCGTGCCCTGGGTCACGGGCTCGGGTTGGCAAAGCTTCATCGGGCCGCAGAACGTGCCGGGTTCGGGGAAGCTGACCCTGGGAAGGAAGACGCTTTGGGCATGGGCCTGGGCGGTCAGGCCAAGGGCGATAAGCGCGGCAAGGATGATGGGACGCATGATGGGACCTCCTGATGCGGTAAACGATGCTCAGGAAGATGCGCAACACGGCGGGGCCGCGCGCGCCGGGTTTGGAAATCAGCGCAGATTTGCGCGGATCGGCGTGATGTTTTCGGAATCGGCGGGCGGAGCACCGGCATCGTCCGCGGCGCTGCGCCGGAACTCGGTCGGGCTTTGGCCGGTCTCCGCGCGGAAGGCGCGGTTGAACGGCCCCAGCGAGGCAAAGCCAACGTCATAGGCGATTTCCAGCACAGTCTTGCCAGCCAGCGCAGGGTCGGCCAACTGCGCCTTGGCATGCGCGATCCGGTGACGGTTGATGAAGCTTGAAAAGTTGCGATGCCCCAGCCCGCCGTTGATCGCGCGCCGCAGGCGGTGTTCGGGCACGGCCATGCGGCTCGCCAATGCGCCGATGCTCAGCCCCTCCTCGCGCCAGATGCCATCGGCCATCGCAGTCTCGATCCGGGTGATCAGGGCGGCATCGGGGTCCTGCGGCGCGGGTTTGCGGGGCGGGGTGGCGGTGCCGTTTTGCGCATCTGGCCAGAGCGTCACATCGGGGCTGAGGATCCAGAGCGCAAAGGCGAAGGTGACGGCGAAAATTCCGCCGGATTTGAGCAGGGCCATCAAGGTTGTGCCCTCTTCCAGCATGCCGAACGCCTGACCGCCGGTCAGCACAAGGCCAAGCCCCGCAATGGCGGCGGCAAAGCCGGGCCGCGCGCGGCATCGGCAGTCCACCAGATCATCGCGCGACGACCACAGCGCGAGGATGAACAGCGCCCCATAAAGCACCATGCCCGAGATCGCACACAGAACCGCAAGCGGTGCCTCCGGCGCGATCTGGTGCAGGTAGAGGAACGCCGAAACGATGGACGACCCCACCAGCCACGGCCAGCGGCGCAGCGGTGGGTCCAGAAAGATCGTCACGATCAGCCAGGTGACCGCGTTGGGCGACAGGCTGGCGATCAGGGTCAGGTTCGCGCCAAGCGCCGGGGGCAGGTCAAGCGGCATCAGCGTGCTGTTGAGCAGGAAGGCGCTTTCCGTGAGCGCCACGGCGGCGAAGGACACGCGTCCCTCCCACCCGATGCGCGCCTGTCGCCACAGCAACAGCGCCAGAAGCACCATCAGCGCAATCGACGCGCCGCGCAGGGAAAGGTCGAGAAGGGGCATGGCAAAGCGCGTCCTGTCCTGGGTTTGGACGGAAGATAACCGAGATGGCCGCTTTTGGCGCACCGATTTCTCGAAATAGCGCCGGTTTTCAGAAATCGGCGGGGGATCTGCCAAAGCGGATCCTTCGAGGGGAGGCGGCGCCGCCGAAAGCGGACCGGTTTGCAGGGGCAAAGCCCCGAAACGGATGCGCGATGTTCCAGGTCCCCGCCTGACCGTTGGGCAAGCTGACATAGGGGACATGCAAACGCTGAGGCGTCCGGTTGGTCGACCGATGGCTTTGTCCCATGGTCACATGAAAGAAGCGTTAACGGCGTTGGCCATAACCTGCTGGTTTTGCGCGGCGAAGGCGCGGTCGAATCGAGCCTGCATATCCGTGCGCCCAAAGCAATGCGGGTATTCCTGACTTGGGGACAACGCGGTGCTGCGCGCAGGATTGATGCGCTCTCACGAACAATAAGACCACGACGCGTTTATTTTGGCGACGTGCATATTTTAACCAAGTCTATTGGAGTGCTTTCATTATGAATGTTTCGCAATTTGAGCTGATTTTCAAACCGCAATCCCCTGTGCCGCCCGCCGATACGGTGCTGCAGGGCTATTTCCTGAGCATCTCGAACCTCGAAGATGTCCCCTTGTCGTTTCGCCTTGATCTGGTGACGTCGTCGGTGCCCGATCCGATGCGGACGCTGTCGGGCAACACGCTGGTGATTGTCGATGTGGCGGGGGTGAACAACGATTTCTCGTTCGAACTTCTGGGCGCGCCTGCGGCGTCGTCGTTCCGGCTGAACCGGTTGATCACCATTCCGCCGCAGGCCACGGCCAAGGTCGCGATCCTGCCCGATGATCCGTTCCCTTGCCCGGTGGGTGATGGCACAGACGACCCGGCCGATTACGAGGCACGGGGCTACGTGACCCTTCGCCTGCCTGCGTTGTTGAATTTCGATGGCGGGGTCCTGAATTTCGAGCGGCAGATCGAGGGCGAGGCCAATGTTCTTCTGACGCCGCAGAACCGGGCCACGTATTTCCGCAACGGCGACACCATCGAAAGCCAGACGCAGGCGGGCCTGCCGTTGGCGTCGGGATCGGCCTTGAACCAGATCCCCGCCGAGGTGGGCGGTTTCACCATCGGGGATTTCACGGCGAATGTTGATTTGGCCGAGTTGCCCAACCAGATCGACCTCGACCGCGCCCCGGAAATGCTGGCGGAATTGATGGCGGTCGCCGCCGCGTCGGACATCGACACGCGCGCATTCAACGCGGCCTTGAAAGAGGCCGGGATCGGCATGGCGATCGAACGCCGCAAGGTCCCCGCGGCCGCGCCCACACCGGCGGCGCGCGTCCCAGAAGAGGCCTGAGGTAAAAACCCGCGCGTCGCCCGGCCCCTTGGATCAGGCGGCGCGCAATTCCTTTTCGATGAGGCCTTTGAGTTCGACCCGTTCCAACGGGGTGAGGAACCGGCCCAGTTCCACCTCGCGCGCGCCGCCCGTGAGCGTCAGGTAATTCGGCACCGGCCCGCCCTTGGTGTGCAGCTTGGCCCGCACCCAATAGGGGTTGGCCTCCCAATCCTTCATATCGCGCTTTGGCTCGTGCCGCTCGATGCGGATCAGGTCATCCCAGACGGTGACTTCCTCATAGAGGTCCATGTCGCGCCAGGACCGCTTCAGCGCCGCCCACACACCCCAGATCGCCGCGATCAGAAACGGCAGCAGCGCCCAGAACACCGACGTCCCGAGGATCGAGAACAGCGGCACCGAGATCAGAGCCGCCGTCACCGCGATGAACCACACGAAGCCCTCGGGCGTGAGGGATTTGTAAGGCGTCAACACAAGGTGCAGGCGCGGCGGGCCTTTGGGGGTCGGATCGGGCGTGGCGGGTTGGATCGGCATGGTGTGTATTGTGTGGTCTCAGGCGCCCGTGGCAAGCGGCAAAACGGTCGCGGTTTGGCGGGTTTTGTAAGGTCATTTGTTGCGGCGGCGGATCAGCAGGGCACGCAGGCTGAGGCCCGCGAGGGAGGTCAGGGCCGAGACACTGAGCGCTGTGCCGCCCCTTGAGACCATTAACAGACGCGAAAAGGTGTCGGGGTAGTCGATGTAGCGGCGCGGTATCGCGGCCTGCCCGAGGATCGCCTGGGGATAGGTCGATACCGCAAGGCCGAGGACCAGGAGCACAATCGCGATTGCTCCGCAGGCCGCGATGGTTGGGCTGGCGCGGCGCAGGAGGGCTATGTGGAGCAGCAGAGCCACGACGACAATCCCGAGCGCGGAGGCGGCGTAGTGGATCTGAGCAACGACAAAGGTGGTGTCCGTGTAGGAGCTGCCGGCACCCGCTTGGGACAGGGTGATCGAGGTGGTCGGCCAAGCATGGGTCATGACGCCAACAAGCACGCCGCCAAGAACAGCGCCAAGAACAGCGAGGAGGAGCCAATCGTGCCAGCGCAATGACCCGCCCTTCATGTTGGTGCGGTCCCGGAGTTGCGGCTACGCAGACGTTGGATCCGTGCCGCGACCAACAGGAGCAGGAGTGCCGCACCCGCGATCATGGCGACAACACTGGCCATGGTTGAGATGGAGAGCGCGTTGAAAAACGGATCCTCCGCCTCTGCGACATTGCGCTGGGGCATGCCCCGGAGTGAGAGGAAATGTTGCGACACGATGGTGAGCACAATTGCGGCGCACCACAAGAATGCGACGCCGGAAGCAAAGGCGCAAAGACGCGCGCCGCCCCACAGCAAGGTCAGGCCGAAGACCAGCCCGCTTCCAAGCAGCACCCCGGCGATGGCGGTCATGTACTGGCGGTGCGCCGCAACGTAGTGGGTATCGTCGAAATCCGGTTGAACCTCGTCCGATAGGAACCGGTCGGCGGCCACCTCAGTGCCAAACAAATAGGCGCCCAACGAGAGGGCGCCTATCAGGATCAGAGCTGTGATGTCGTACCAGCGCACGGGCGGTCAGTGACCCGGTTGCTTGTCCCACATCTCGCGCGTCGGAAGCTCTTCGAAAGTGTGCTCCGGCGGCGGGTTCGGCAGGGTCCATTCCAGCGTATCGGCATGGTCGCCCCAATAGGCGGGCTCGGTCACGCGCTTACCGGCGAAGAGCGTGTAGAACACGATGCCGATGAAGAAGATGAACGAGGCGAAGGACACGAAGGCACCGATCGACGACCAGTAGTTCCAGAGCGCGAAGGCCTCCGGATAGTCGATGTAACGGCGTGGCATGCCCTGGCGACCCAGGAAGTGCTGCGGGAAGAACGTCAGGTTCGTGCCGATGAAGAACACCCAGAAGTGCAGCTTGCCGGCCCATTCCGGGTACTGACGTCCCGACATCTTGGCCAACCAGTAATAGACGGCGGCAAAGATGCCGAACACGGCCCCGAGGCTCATCACATAATGGAAGTGGGCCACGACGTAGTAGGTGTCGTGATAGGCCCGGTCGACGCCAGCCTGCGACAGGATGATGCCCGTCGTGCCGCCAAGCGTGAACAGGAAGATGAACCCCACGGCGAACAGCATCGGCGTCTTGAAGGTGATCGACCCCATCCACATGGTCGCGATCCAGCTGAAGATCTTGATGCCCGTGGGCACCGCGATCACCATTGTCGCCACCATGAAATAGGCCTGCTGCGTCAACGTCATGCCGACGGTGTACATGTGGTGCGCCCACACGACAAAGCCCAGGCCCCCGATCGCCACCAACGCGTAGACCATCGGCAGGTAGCCGAAGATCGGCTTCTTGGAGAAGGTCGCCACGATGTGCGAGATCACGCCGAACGCCGGCAGGATCACGATGTAAA
>CAZPJO010000166.1:3982-5905 GCA_964586895.1 uncultured Roseicyclus sp. | reverse complement strand
GCGTCTTGTCACGCAATTCCTGGGCGTTCATCGCCTTTTTCCTTTCAACATCACGGGAGCGCCCCTCGTGTCAGGGTCACACTGATTCCCGTGGAGTTCGGTGAATAGAGGGCGCGTATAGGGGGGTTGGGGGCGGTTGGCAACAGCCTAGTTTCGCGCAATTCTGTCGGAGATGCGCCTGAGTAAAGGAAGGAGAAGGAAGCCCGCCGCGAAAGCTATTCCGTAAGCAAAGTAGGAAGAGCCAGATGGAACGAATACCCACGCTAGTAGACCAAAGACAGTATTGGCCGCTACGTAAAGAAGTGAAACTCCGAAGTGGGTGACAGCTTTGACGCTCGCGTCCATCGCAACATCGACGAGCATGTCTTGGACAACTTCTTCGGTCGATTTCTGTTTTCTTGGCATACGTCGAAGCACCCTTAAATTCAGAGTTAAGGCAAACATCCGGGTGTTTCTGCGTGCTCAAAATGCGCATTGACCAACTTAGCGTGCACGATAGCTACGAGGCTGCGAACACCTACATCTCGGTTTTCATCTAAGACTTGTAACCCTTTTCCATTCGACATCCTACCGCCCCCATGCCCAACCTCTCCAGCCTCCCCCTCGACGCCCTCACCCTCGACTAATCCGCCCGCCCCTCGGCCCCGACCATCCCCGAGGCCACCGACCATCACCTGCGGCAGGGACAGCGGCTTGCCTTGATCCATCGCCACTACCTGATGGATATCGCCCGTCTCAAGGCCGTCATTGCCCGGATCGAGGCTGGCGATGCGCCGCCCGAACACCTCCAGGAAATAATCCTGTCCCTCGACATGGCCGAGAACCTGCGTGCCTTCGGGTCGCTCTGCGGGCAACAATGCCGCGTTCTCCAGATGCATCACGACATCGAAGGGGCCGACATGTTTCCCCGGGTCGAGGCCGCAGGCGGTGGCGTATTCCGCGCGATCGTGGCCAAGCTCAAGGCCGAGCACACAGTGGTCCACGAACTCCTGATCCGGCTGGACCGTGCCGCCGAGGCCCTTGTCCAAGACCCCACGGATGAGAATTTCAAAACCGCCGCCGCGACCTTCCAAAAGCTCGAAGACGTTGTCCGCTCGCATTTCGGCTACGAGGAAACGGAATTGGCCGAGGCCTTGGGCTACTATCTCGGCGACATCTGACCCCGCGAAGTCCACGCAACAAACGGCTTCCATGGCGGCCCGACCAACGCGCCGCCGCTCCTCACGGAAACGTCAACCGCTCCCTTCCGACTAAAATCCCAGACTCAAGCATTGGCAGATTACACGCCGCGCCTCCGTGCGCCCAAACGCAATTGAAAGGGAGATCATCATGAAAACCACCGCCTTTGCCGCCGCCCTTCTGGCCCTCACCGCAGCCGCCCCCGCCCTGTCGGAGACCTGGACCCTGAACACAGAGGGCTCGCATCTGGCCTTCGCGTCAGTCAAAAACGACTACATCGGCGAGGTTCACACCTTCTCCGGCCTGTCCGGCACCGTGTCCGATGCGGGCGTCACCGACATCGAGATCGATCTGACCACGCTTGAAACCGCCATCGACATCCGCAACGAACGCATGGCCGAGCATGTCTTCAACGCGCTCCCCTCCGCCCGCCTCAGCGCCGAGATCGACATGGCCGCCACGCAGGATCTGGCCGTCGGCGACATGATGGAAATGGAAGTGGACGCCGTCCTGTCGTTCATCGGCACCGAGTTGGACCTCACCGCCGACATGGTCGTTGTGCGCCTGTCCGAAGATCGCGTCATGGCCATGACCAACGACATGGTGTTCCTTGAAACCGATATCGCCGGGATCGATGCGGGCATCGACGTCCTGCAAGAGCTGGCCAGCCTCGATCACATCTCGCGCGCCGTGCCCGTCACCATGCGCCTTATGTTCGACATCGAAAACTGACCCCGCCCGGCC
>CAZPJO010000166.1:0-3882 GCA_964586895.1 uncultured Roseicyclus sp. | reverse complement strand
CCCTCCGCAAGCCGTCGCCGCTCACTTCGGCTTGCGGACCATCTCGATCGCCACGCTTTCGGTCGAGAAACTGACGTAGCGATAATCGCCCTCGTTCAACACCTCGGTCAGCGCCTTGTATTCATGGTGCCGCCAGCCGGGATAGCCGTATAGCTCGTCGAACAGGATCACGGACCCCTTCACCAGCCGCTTCTTGATCGCCTTGAGCGCAAACAACGTCGGCGTGTAGGTGTCCATATCCATGTGCACGAAGGCAAAGGGCCGCGTCCCCGTCTCCTTCAAATAACCCGGCAGCGTGTCCTGCACCCAGCCCTTCACCAACGTCACGTTCGCGGGCACCTCGGGGAATGCGCCCCCTTGGGTGAACGCGCCCGCCTCCCGGCCCGATTGGATGCCGGTCCAATCCTCTTCCAGACCCTCGAAACTGTCGAACCCTGTCAGGGTCAGGCCGTGGGGGCCCAACGCCTCCCCGAACAGGCGCGATCCATCGCCGCCCGCGACGCCGAATTCAACGAACAGGCCGTCCTTGACCCCCGTCTTGATGGCCCGCCCAACCGCATAGGACCGGTTCTTGTCGCGGTTCCGGAACAGCATGGATTGCTCCATATGGTCCTTGAAATGCGTGAAACTCTCCTGCTTCGACGCCTCGGTGAGATAGCTGATTGGGTTTCCGCCCGCCATGTGCCTGCTCCGCCTGCTCTTGTTTTGCCGCACCAAACCACGCCACGCGCCCCGCACGCAAGAAACACCTCAGGACCAGCTGTAATTGAAACTCACGCTGATCCGGTCATCCTCGTCCATGTTCATCGGCACCTCATGGCGCAGCCACGATTCCCACAACAACACGTCACCGGCCTTCGGGTTCGGATACACAAACGCCCGCAATTCCTCGCGCGCGTCGGGTCGGCGTCCGGGGGCTGCCATCATCATCGCATGGCGCGGATCTTCCAGCTTGATCGACTTCGCCCCGGGCGGCACCGCAACATAGGTCGTCCCGGAAATCACCGAATGCGGGTGAATATGCGATGTATGGATCCCCCCCTCCGGCAGGATATTGATCCAGATGTCTTCGAGCTTGAGCGCGCGGCCTTCCAGGTCGAATTCCAAATCCTCGGCAAACGCTGCCACATGCGCGTCCAACGCCTCGACCACCGCCGCAAAGATCGGGAACCGCCACGGAAGGTCGGTCAGCGACGCATAAGACGTATATCCGGGATACCCGTTCGCCTCGCTCCAATCCTGCCCGGCTTCATCGTCATCGGCGATGGAAAAACACGACGCCATCAACTCGTCCCCATCCACGCCCGCGCCGAATTCGGCCAACCGGGCATGGTAGAGACGCGTCGCGAAAAGGGATTTGATCGTGGCCATGGCCCGTCTTTAGGCGCGCGGCAACGGATTTGAAAGGTATTGCCGCCACATTGCGGGTCGAGAGTAAACCTGCGGGGATTGGCCAGAATGGCGAACCGACTGTATGGGGTCCTGTTCGTGCCCCTGACCATCATCTTCCTGCTCACCGGCCTGGCGCGGGCTGACGTGGCGCCACTTGTGGCCCGCGCAGCCCCCCTGATCGACGGCTCCATCGGCGCAAGCGGCCCTGGCACCGGCTCGCTCTTTGCGGGCACACGCGACGGGAGCCTCTTTGCCCCTTTTCCCGTCCGCACCCGCTCCGATCCTGCCGGGCCATCCGGGCCCATCGGGCAATCCGGGCAGGTCGCGCTGCTGTTCAACCTCATCGCCCGGGCCGAGGCCGGGGCGGCGGGCTATGACGCTTACAACCGCGGTGCACGCATCCCGCCCCCCCGCGCGCCGTCGCAGATGACATTGGGCGAGATCTACGCCTGGATAACCGCGACCCCCGGCCAACCCCACGCCATCGGCCGGTACCAATTCATCCCCGACACCCTGCGCCGCGTCGCCCGCATCCGTGGATACGGCCCCGAAGTGCGCTTTTCTGCGGAGGTGCAGGACAGTCTCGCCACCGTCCTTCTCAACGAGGCCGGCCTGCAATCCTTTGAAGGCGGCACACTTGGCCGCCGCGACTTCATGCACAACCTCGCCCGCATCTGGGCGGGCCTGCCGTTGCCCAACGGGCGCTCCTATTACGAAGGTTACGCAGGCAATCGCGCCACCATGTCCTGGGCCGATTTCAATGGCGGAATGGCCGCGATCTGGCCCGCAAGCTGAGGAAATTCCATGGACATGGGCCCGGGTTTGCCCGTTAACTTGCTCACATGACCCAAGCCCTCGACATTGCCTTCCGCCGCCTCGACGCCCTCGACCTCTCCGCGATCCAATCGACCGGCGATTGGAACCTTGGCCGCACCTTCAGCCACCTCGCCCAAGGCGTCGAATTTTCGATGACCGGCTACCCGGAGGAAAAGCCAAGGCTGTTCCAGATGACCGCCGGAAAGCTGGCCTTCACAGTTTTCAAACTGCGCGGAAAGATGAGCCACGGCTTGGATGAGCCGATCCCCGGTGAGGTAATCGGCGACGTCACTGCCGACGCAGGCCTCCACCGCCTTGTGACCTCGCTTGAACACTTCCGCGACCACACCGGCCCGCTCCGCCCCCATTTCGCCTTCGGCGCGCTCGGCAAAGACCAATTCGCCCTCGCCCACCTGATGCATATCGAAAACCATCTCCAGGAGGTGCGGCAGGCGTAACGCCGACGCCCGGATTTACGTCTTGGCCCGCGTGAACCGCATCTTGTAACTCGCCAGGGCCTCCGCATCCCCGACCCACGCATAAGCCAGAAGCGACGGCTGCTGCGCGGCGGTGGTGATCCGGTGCAAATGGCCCGGCGGATTGTAGATCAACGACCCCGGCGCATACACGCCCGCGTCATTCTCCGACACCGCACCGGTCAGGCAGATGTAGCTTTCCGTGATCCCATCGTGGGAATGCGCCGGATAGGTGCACCCCGGCGCGAAAAGAACCAGCCCAAGGATCACGTCCTCGATCACGACCGGCCCATATGGCCCCGCAAGTTCGGCAAAGGCATATTTCCGCTCCAATCCGCGCGGCACTTTCTCGTAGCCATAAAGCCACTCCAACTCCGGCGCGATGGTTTCCAGTGTGGCCATGAACGGCGCATGCCGCTCCAACCGCCCCCTTGCAAAGGCGCGCGGAAGATGCGCCGTTACCGGCTTTTGCAAAGGCGCCCTCGCCCGCAATTCGGTTTGCGGGGTCAACGCCTTCGAAATCCGCTCGCGCACCACACGTTGGTGATTGCGGATCTTCTTGCTGCCGCCTGCGGGCAGATACCGATAGAATTCATAAAGATCGCGCAGCAGGTACATCCAATCCGGCCGCGTCGCGAGCGTCACTTTCGGGTCCGCACCATCCATTGGAATCTCCTGTCATGTTTCGATCCGGCTACCGCGCCTGCCCCGAGTCGCGAAGGGGGAAACGCGCGGAAGTCCCAAAATCCTGCCGCGCCGCGCCCGGCGTGCGGGCGACAATCACGATCTGCTGCAAACTTGGACCTGTTTTGTGCGGGGCGCGGCCTTTGGTCGATGCATCAACCTGCCTCAGCGCCCGCGAAAGGACGGATAATCGGTGGACACACAAACAAAAAGCCCCCGCCGATTTCCCGGCAGGGGCCTTGAGTTCTCAATAAACCAGAAGACGCATTCGCGCCCCATTGGCCAGAGAATGCCGAAGCAATCTCGACCCTACCAGTCTTCGCGGACCACGGTGCGGGTCTTGACCGGAAGCTTCATCGCAGCAAGGCGCAGGGCCTCACGGGCGACGGGCTCGGACACACCGTCGATCTCGAACATGATCCGGCCCGGCTTGACCTTGCAGGCCCAGAAATCGACCGACCCTTTACCCTTACCCATACGCACTTCGACGGGCTTGGAGGTCACCGGCGTGTCC
>CAZPJO010000165.1:0-5906 GCA_964586895.1 uncultured Roseicyclus sp. | reverse complement strand
GGGCCCGCGATCATGTCGATGCCCACGCGCCCGAAAACGCGGCGCTTGGCGGCGGCGACAAAGGCGTTGCCGGGGCCGGTGATTTTGTCGACGGCGGTGATCGTGTCGGTGCCGTAGGCCATGGCGGCCACGGCCTGCGCACCGCCAATGCGATAGATCGTGTCGACACCCGAAAGCTGCGCGGCCAGCAGGACCAGCGGATTGGCCACGCCGTCGGGTGTGGGGGCGCAGATGACGAGGCGTGGGACGCCCGCGACCTGCGCCGGGATGGCGTTCATCAGGACGGAAGACGGATAGGAGGCGAGGCCACCGGGCACGTAGAGACCAGCGGCGGACACGGGCCCCCAGCGCCAGCCGAGCGTGGCCCCGTCGGGGTCAGTCCATCGGGCATCCTCGGGCATCTGGCGGACGTGGTAGGCGCGGATGCGATCGGCGGCCAGTTCAAGGGCCGCGCGTTCATGGGCCGGGACCTGCGCTATGGCTTGGGCGATCTCGTCGGGGGAGAAGGCGAGCGTGTCGGGGGTGAGGTCGAGGCGGTCGAATTTCGAGGTCAGGTCGATCACGGCCCTGTCCCCGCGCGCGCGGACATCGGCGATGATCCCGGCCACGACATCGTCAACATCGGCGCTGTCTTCGCGCTTCATATGGAGGAGCGCGTCGAGGCGGGTGTCGAAATCGGAATCGTTGATGTTGAGAAACTGCGGCATGTCCCCTCCGGCATCGGTCAGGGGCAGATAGCGCGGGGGGGCGTGGGCCTCAAGGTGCGCACGGCGCGGTAGGCAGGTTAATCCACGAGCCGCTTCACCATGTAATGCTGATCGGTGATGTGGCCGTCGTGGTTCAGCGCGCCGGGGATGGTGCCGACGATGTCGTATCCGGCGCGGGTGTAGGCGGCGCAGGCGGCGGCATTGTCGGCGCCGACGTCAAGCTCAAGCTGCACGATGCCTTCCGCGCGCGCATCGTCTTCGACCTTTTTCAAAAGGCCCGCGACAAGCCCCTGCCCCCGGACCTCGGGCCTTGTGTAGGCGGCGATGACATGGCCGCGATGGGCCTGCACCGCGCCGGGCAGCGGATGCCATCCGACCGTTGCAACCACGCGCCCGCCGCGCACAACGGCCCAAAGGCTTATGGCGTCGAGCCATGCGACGATCTGATCGGGGGCCTTGGCCTGCCATTCCGCAAGGGTCGCGCCGAAGCCGCGCGGCGCATTTTCCAGCATCTCGAACCGGATATCGCGGAAAAGCCGCCAATCGCCGGGGCCAAGGCGGCGGGTGCCGTCGCGCCCGGGTTTGGGACGGGGGGTGCGCAGGTTGCGGACCATGAAGAGGTCATCGCTGCGCACACCGTCGAGGATCACGGCAGAGGGGATGCGCCCGTGGGCCGCAAAGCCGTGTTTGGCGTAAAATGCACGCGCCTGCATGTTGCCTTCGGCCACCCAAAGTTCGAGCTGCGAGGCGCGGGCGGCGCGGGCGGTATCGACAAGATGATCGAGCAAAAGCTCGGCCGCGCCGGTGCCGTGGCGCTCGGGCGTGACGTAGAACGGCCCGACATGCATGCGGTGACGCGACAAGGCGAAGCCCTGCCCATGCATGCCCGCGAACCCGACAAGGCGTCTGCCATCGGTAACGCCATGGACGTTGCCGGACATCAGCCAATTGAGGATCTGGGTCTGCGGGGCCTGCACCGCCTCGGCCTCGGTCAGAAGGAAGGCGTTGGGATACAGGCGGATCCCTTCGAGGCGGAGGGCAGACAGGGCGCTCAGGTCTTCGGGGGTGAGCGCCCGGGCCTTCACGCGCCGTGATCCGGGGTTTTGCCCGAGGGGGCATGGTAGGGGCGGGTGACATCCTTGAGCGTTATTTCCAGCGCTTCGACATCGATTGCGATGGCCCCGTCGCCCGCCAGCGTCAGGGTGATCCGACCCGTGCCATCCTCGCCCGGGGTCCAGTCCAGCGCGAGGGCCGACAGGATCGTGTCGGTGTCGGCGCGGTCAATGCCCTGGCTTGCGACCTTGAGCGCGTCTTCTATGGTCAGCACGGCCTGCGTGCGCTGCGGCCCGTCCTTGCTTCCGCGCTCTTCCCAACGGAAGCGGTTGAGCAGGATGGCAAAGCGGCGGCGGGGACGATCCCATTTCATCTCGGTGATCGGGAAAATCGCGTCCTGCACCAGCGCCGAGATCACGGGCACATCCTCGGCCTCCAGCGCGCGCAGGGCCACGGGCGCGTCATCCCCGTCTTCAAAGCGGGCGTCGGTGTCTTTTCCGGCGGTCATTCGGACAGCCTTTCGACATTCGCACCCACACCGCGCAGCTTGCGCACGAGATGCTCATAGCCGCGATCCAGGTGATAGACGCGGTTCACGACGGTCTCACCCTCGGCCGCCATGCCCGCAAGGATCAGGCTGACGGAGGCGCGCAGATCGGTGGCCATCACGGGGGCCGCGCGCAGATGCTCGACACCGGTGACGCGGGCGGTGTTGCCGGTGACTTCGATGTTGGCCCCCATGCGGATCAATTCGGGCGCGTGCATGAAGCGGTTTTCGAAAATGGTTTCCTCCAGCGTGCTGGTGCCCTCGGCAAAGCACATCATCGCCATGAATTGCGCCTGCAGGTCGGTCGGGAAGCCCGGGAACGGGGCGGTCGTCACATCGACGGGTTTGAGCCGCCCGCCGGGATGACGGACCTTGAGGCCCGCGTCGGTCTGGGTGATCTCAAGACCCGCGGCCTCCATCTTGTCGCAAAACGCCGCCAGCAGATCGCGTGTACCGCCGAGGCATTCGACCTCGCCGCCCGCAATGCCGGGGGCGACCATGTAGGTGCCCAACTCGATCCGGTCGGTGATGACGCGGTGCGTCGCGCCATGCAGCCGGTCAACGCCGCGCACGACGATCTGCTCGGTGCCCGCCCCTTCGATATCGGCGCCCATCGCGATAAGGCAATCGGCCAGCGCCTTGGTGTCGGGCTCGCGCGCGGCATTCCTGATCACGGTGGTGCCCTTGGCGCGCACGGCGGCGCACATGACGTTTTCGGTGGCCCCGACGGAGGGGAAGGGAAATTCCACTTCGGCCCCCTTGAGGTCGCCCGAGGCATAGACGTAGCCATCCTTGAGATCGACCTTCGCGCCCATCGCCTTGAGCCCTTCGAGGTGGAAATCGACGGCCCGCGCGCCGATGGCGCAGCCGCCCGGCAGGCTGACGATGGCCTCGCCGGTGCGCCCGATGAGGGGCCCGAGCACGTTGAAGGAGGCGCGCAATTTGCGCACGATATCGTAATGCGCGAGATGCGCGGTGAGATCATTGGCCGACAGCGCCAGCGTGCGCCCTTCATCGAGGCGGCCGATCTGCACGCCGAGGCTTTCGAGAAGCTCCGACAGGGTGGCGACATCGCTGAGGCGGGGGACGTTGGTCAGGGTCAGCGGCTCATCGCTGAGCAGGCTGGCGCACATCAGCTTGAGGCAGGTGTTTTTCGCGCCCGCGATGGGGATCTGGCCGGAAAGCGGCCCGCTTCGGTTGACGACGATTCTGTCCATGTGCCTGCCCTTAATTCTTGTCCTGGTCGTCCGCCGGTTCATCGCGCGGAGCTGCCCGCGCCCGTGCCTGTGCCTTGCGGCGCGCCATATTCGCCTTGAGCGCCGCCTTGAGCCGATCTTCGCGGCCCCCGCTGGCCGCCGAACGGGCGGGCTTGGCGGGGGGATTGTCTTCGGGGTCGGACGCCATGGAACAGCCTTTACCCTGCCGTGCGGACAGGGTCCAGATTGCGCTTGCATGGGTTGGGCGAAGACACTACACCGCCGCCACCCGGCGCTGCTGTAGCTCAGAGGTAGAGCACTCCCTTGGTAAGGGAGAGGTCGAGAGTTCGATTCTCTCCAGCAGCACCATCCACTCCTCACATATCGCGTTGCGCGCTGTTTACGGCCGATTGCGGTGACGTGTGGCTTACATCCATCGGGAGTGTCGCATCTTTTTGGTATGCCTTGTCGCATTTTGCGTGGGCCGCGTCGCATTAAGAACAGGCCTTTTTTTCAAATCTTTACGCGCGCAAAGATATTTTGCTTCTCCGCAAGCCCATGCTGGCCTAGACTTGGGGAAATGACGTATCGAAAGCGGCGCAATGCCTGGTGAGACGATCCGGAACATGGAAGACTTCGCGGCGGTCAGCGGGATTTCGCGGCCGACGGTGTCGAAGTATTTCAACGACCCCGACAGCGTTCGCCCGCGCACCCGCGAGCGGATCGAAGCGGCGCTGGACCGGTATGATTACCGGCCCAATATCTATGCGGTGAACCAGAACCGGCAGCACACGAAAAATGTGGGCATCGTCGTGCCGCTCCTGTCCGACCCGTTTTTCACCGAGATTTCGCGCACCATCGAGGCGCTGGTGATCGCGGCGGGGTTTCGGCCCATCCTGTTGAGTTCGCACGGCGAACAGGCGCAGGAAAATGAAAATCTGGAAAGCCTGCGCGCCTTGAAACCGGCGGGGGTGCTGTTTGCGCCGCTGGGTCGTGCATCGGACAAATCCGCAATCGAGACGTTTTCCAACCATGTCCCCACGGTCCTGTTCGACAGTAACCTTGAGGGGTTGGGCGAGGCGTTCATCGGCTCGGACAACGCGAGCTTCGTCAACCAAACCGTTGATTATCTTTGCAGAAGCGGATCTGCGCCATGCTTCTTCGAGATGGCCACGCCCGCCAACCCGAACGCCAACAAGCGCCGGGCGGCCTTCATCGAGGCGATGGACCGACGGGACCTTGATCCGCGCGTGCACAAGATCGACGGGCGCGGATGGGCCTTTGAGGAGATCGGGCGCGCCGGGGCGCATGCGGCGTTTGACCGGGGCGAGTTGATGTCGGGCACGATCCTGTGCAGCAACGACCGCCTGGCGATCGGGTTCCTGGCCGCCGCCTATGAGCGCGGCCTGCGGGTTGGCCGGACCGAGGGCAGCGACCTGCGAGTCGCCAGCCATGACGACCACCCGTTCTCGCGATTCACCTGTCCCTCGCTGACGACGGCCGCCCATGATTACGGCGCAGTTGCAAGCCATGCGGTGCAGGCGCTGCTGGACGTGATCGAGGGCGGAGACCTTTCAAACGCCCGCAAAGAAACGGTTTATCCCGCGCGTCTGGTTCTGCGGGCTTCGGCGTGACGGTTAAAATTTTACGCGCGTAAAATTTTTTGTTGACGCGACGCACGTTTTTCAAGCAGGTTGTAAACATCACATCCATTCAGGGAGGATCCGGATGTTCACGAAGACCGTTCTTCGCACCACCAGCGCGCTGGCGCTGTGTGCTACGGCCACCACGGCATTTGCCGACGGCCACTCGCCCACCATCACCATCGCGACCGTGAACAACGGCGACATGGTCCGGATGCAGGGCTACACCGACCAGTTCACCGAAGAGACCGGCATCGCCGTCGAGTGGGTGACGCTGGAAGAAAACGTGCTGCGTCAGCGCGTGACCACCGACATCACGACCAACGGTGGCCAGTTCGACATCATGACAATCGGCATGTACGAGGCCCCGATCTGGGGCTCCAACGGCTGGTTGGTTTCGCTCGACAACCTGTCGGACGAATACAATGTCGACGACATCCTGCCCGCCATGCGCGGCGGCCTGTCCCACGACGGCACGCTCTACGCGGCACCGTTCTATGGCGAATCGTCGATGGTCATGTACCGCACCGACCTGATGGAAGCGGCCGGCCTGGAAATGCCGGAAGCCCCCACCTGGGAGTTCATCCGTGAAGCGGCCGCGGCGATGACCGACCGTGACAACGACATCAACGGCATCTGCCTGCGTGGCAAGGCCGGCTGGGGCGAAGGCGGCGCGTTCATCAACGCGATGGCCAACTCCTTCGGCGCACGTGTTGTCGACGAAAACTGGATGGCACAGCTCGATAGCGAAGAATGGGCC